>NZ_JALKFU020001107.1 GCF_023242965.2 Frankia sp. AgKG'84/4 | reverse complement strand
GCGCCCGGGCGGGACGCGGCGCCACCGGCTCGGCGCACGACGCGGCCAGCAGATCCAGCGACACTCCGAGGGTCGCGGCGAGCGCGGCGACCGTGAGGAACGCCGGCGTCGCGATCCGACCCGTCTCGATCTTGCGCAGCGTCTCCGCGGACACCCCCGCCGCCGCGGCGACCTCGGCCATGCTGCGCGGGCCACGCGCCGCGCGCAGCAGCACACCGAGCCGCTCGCCCTGCTCACGCTGAGCCCTCGTCAACGGCGTCCGCACCATACCCCTATAGTAATACCGGTATTTGTATTGGATTCGGGGTGGTGGTCGCCACCCCGCGTGAGCAGAACGGCCACCCGGATGATCGAACTGAAAACGCCCGCCGCGATCGACGCCATGGCCGCCGCCGGCGCCGTCGTCGCCCGCGCCCTCGACGCCGTCCACGACGCCGCCGCCATCGGCGTCACCCTGCGCGAGCTCGACGCACTCGCCCGCACCGTCATCGCCGACGCCGGCGCCACCCCGGCGTTCCTGCACTACCAGCCCAGCTTCGCCCCCACCCCCTACCCCGCGGTCATCTGCGCATCGGTCAACGACGTCATCGTCCACGGCATCCCCGACGACACCGCGCTGCGCGACGGCGACCTGGTCAGCATCGACTGCGGCGCCACCCTGGCCGGCTGGGTCGGCGACAGCGCGATCAGCTTCACCATCGGCACCCCCCACCCCGACGACACCCACCTCATCGACACCGCCACCCGCGCACTCGCCGCCGGCGTCGCCGCCGCCATCCCCGGCGCACACCTAGGCGACATCGGCGCGGCCATCGGCGCCGTCGGACGCGCCGCCGGCTACGGCATCCCCCACGACTTCGGCGGCCACGGCATCGGCCGCGCCATGCACGAACCACCGTCGGTGCCCAACGACGGCCGCCCCGGACGCGGCCTGCGTCTGCGCGAGGGCCTCGTCCTCGCCCTCGAACCGATGTTCCTCGCCGGCGGCCACGACGACTACCGCACCGCCGCCGACGGCTGGGCGTTGCACACCCTCGACGGCAGCCGCGCCGCCCACGTCGAACACACCGTCGCCATCACCGCCGACGGCCCGCGCCTGCTCACCACCGCCTGACCCCACCCCACCCCACACCGACACCACACCGACACCACACCCACACCTTCACGCCCACGGCGCAGGCCCACCGCCAGAGCCCCCGCCACGATGCTTACCGCCCGCAGCCCGCAACCGGCCCCGGCCGTGCGGCGAGGGAACCGCACCGCCGGGGTGACACGGTCGGGGGGCGCGCAGCGGCCCTATGCCCATCCGGCCAACACCGCCCACCGCAACCCGCCGCCC
>NZ_JALKFU020001106.1 GCF_023242965.2 Frankia sp. AgKG'84/4 | reverse complement strand
GGAGTGCAGAGTCGGCCGGGAGCGCAGCCGCGGACGAGCCGGCCGCGGTGGGCGCGACCCTGGCCGCCCGGTCCCTCGCGCTGGTCACCGTGGTCGTGGTGACCGCCCGGGTGCTGAGCCCGCAGTACCTCGTCTGGCTGCTCGCGCTCGCCGCCGCCGGTCTCGCGGTCAGCCCCCGGCCCGCGCCCGCGCCGGGGGAGTCGCCGGAGCGGACCGGACGCCTGATCCGGGGTCGCGGGCCGGCTGCCCGCGAGCGGCGCCTGGTGGTGGGGCTACTGGCCGTCGCGCTGTTGAGCCAGGTGATCTATCCGTGGCGGTACAACGACGTCATCCAGGGCCGGATCGTGCTGAGTGTGCTGCTGGTGGTGCGCAACGCCGGACTGCTCATGGTCTGCTGGTGGGCGGTGCGGGCCGCCGCCGGGCCACGGCCAGCCCCACCACCCCGCTGACCAGCCCGAGGCCGACGACGAGCGTGATCACCCCGCCGGCGCCGAGCAGCCGCCAGGTCGCGGCGAGCGGGGGGAGGGTGGCCAGGCACAGCCACGAGGAGACCAGCACGATCCCGGCGAGCGTCCGGCCACCCGCCGACCTCGGCACCAGGCGCGGCATCGACCGCCGTCCCACCGTGGTCCGGTCCGCGGCGTCGGTCGCGACAGCGGTGCGGTCGACAGCGGTGCGGTCGGCGGCGGTGCGGTCGACAGCGCCGGCCATCGCCGCGATCACGGCCAGCGGCGGCAGGCACATCGCCAGATACCAGGGGTAGACGACGGGACTGCCCAGGGCGACGGCCAGGCCGCCGAAACCGAGCACGGCCAGGTCGGGCCGCTCGTCCACCGACGAGCCGGGCCGCCGCTCGCCCGGCCCGCGGCGCCAGGCACGGATCGTGAGTGTCAGCACGACGGCCGCCGCGGCGGCCAGGCACAGCCCGCGGGCCACCCGCAGCGCGGCGCCGTCCGCGGGAGGCCAGCCAAACAATGCGCCCAGCCCGTCCACGACGGCCGCCAGGATCGAGGCCGGGGCGATTCCGGTGCTGAGCTTCCCGGAGGTGGACAGCGAGTGGATCCAGGACGGCCCGAACCCGGCGGCGGCCATGCTCAGGGCCGAGACGGCGGCGACGGCGCCGACATCGGCGGCGAGCCGGGCCATACCCGCGCGCACCGGATGCGCCGCTCGCCGCGCGGCGCGCCGGTGGGCCCCCCCCACCCACCCCACCCCCCGCCCCCGCCCCCCCCCCCCCGGGGGGGGGCGGCCCGCCCCCCCCCCCCCCGCGCCGACAGACGTTGTCAGCGGCTCGCGGGCCGGGCCGATTCGGTGGGCAGGCCGGCTGCCACCCAGTCCTCGA
>NZ_JALKFU020001105.1 GCF_023242965.2 Frankia sp. AgKG'84/4 | reverse complement strand
AACGGTCGGTGGGGAGGACGTCCATCCGGGCACCAGCTCCGCTTCTACGGCTCGTAGTAGCAGTACGGGTTTCACCGTAGTAACGGCGCCGCGTCCCACCCGGACCTTCGCGCCATGGCCTCCTTCACACGTGTCCCGTGCGCCCGTTCCCACCAGCACGTCCCGCCGCCGTTCCCCCGCCACGACGGCCCGCCCGCGCTGGCCTGTTCGGTCGATCCGGGGGCCCGGGTGCCCTAGTCGGTCGGCGGCTGCGTGCGCGACGGGATCGCGATGCGGTTCCAGCTGTTGATCGTCGCGATCGCGAGGATCAGGTCGGCGGCCTCCCGGTCGGAGAAGTGCTTCGTCACCGTCGACCAGGTGTCGTCGCTGACCCCGTCGGGGCCCAGCCGGGTCGCCTCGTCGGTCAGCGCGAGCGCGGCGCGCTCCCGCTCGTCGAAGAACGGGCCCTCCCGCCACGCGGAGACGGCGAACAGGCGCCGCGACGACTCACCGGCCGCCAGCGCGTCCCGGCTGTGCATGTCCACGCAGTACGAGCAGCCGTTGAGCACCGAGGCCCGCAGCTTCACCAGCTCCAGCAGCGTGGCGTCGACGTTCTTGCGGACGTACCCCTCCAGGCCCAGCATCGCCTTGTACCCCTCCGGGGCGAGCTCGGCCATGTTCAGTCGCTGCGTCATCGTCGTCGCGTCCTTCCCTCTGCGTCCGGCGGTGCCCGCCGGCTCCGGACCGCCCCACTGGCGACCCTTCCTCGACCTGGACGGGGCCGCCACCCGGGATGTGACATGACCATCCGGCGCCGGCCTGCCGGGACGGGACCGACGTCAGGACGCGGGCTCGGTGGTGGCGGCGGCGACGGTGGCCGCCGCGGCGGCGAGGGTCGCGGCGAGAGTCCGCCGGGGCAGGTCGATCAGGCGGGCCGTGAGCAGGTCGGGGTCGCCTGCGGCGCCGCGGACCAGGGACATCGCCTCGCGCTGGGTCAGGGTGCGGGCGCTGCCCTCCCGGGTGAACCCGATCAGGCCGTCGCGCCAGATGTTGCCGAGCCGGCCGTGCGGACGGTCGAGCAGCCACCGGGCGAGGCGTTCACCCGGACGCAGGTCCGCGAGGTCGGTCGCGGCGAACGTCACCAGCCGCGTACGGGAGCCACCGGCGGGCGAGGCGTCGTGCTCCGGCGTCGCCGTCCACTTCGCCCGCAGTGCGCCGGCCGGGCCGGGGGAGCGCAGGTCGGGATGGCCGGCGTCGACGATCACGGCGAGCCGGTCGGCGTTGACGGCCAGCAGCAGCCGGATCAGCCAGGGCCCCGGGTCGTCGGTCAGGTCGGCGACGACGGCCGGGCGTCCGCCGGGGCC
>NZ_JALKFU020001104.1 GCF_023242965.2 Frankia sp. AgKG'84/4 | reverse complement strand
CGCCAGGCCAGGTCCCGCCAGGCCAGGTCCCGGCCCAGCTGAGCCCGGTCCCGTCGCCACCGGCACTGCCGGCGGGCCCGCTGCCGCTGCGCTACCTGCCCCGGGCCGCCTGGGGCGCGGACGAGACCCTGCGCCTGAACCCCGCGACCGGCCAGCCCTGGCAGCCGAGCTACCACCCGGGCCAGGTCATCACGGTGCACCACACGGTGACGCCGAACGTCGACCCGGACCCGGCCGCCACCGTCCGGGCTGTCTACCACTTCCACACCGTGGACCGCGGCTGGGCGGACATCGGGTACCACTTCCTCATCGACCAGGCGGGCACCCTCTACGAGGGCCGCTGGTCGGGCACCGACGGCATCCCCGCGCACCGGCCGGACGGCCGGGTGGTCACCGGCGCGCACGTGGGCGGGTTCAACGCGGGCAACATCGGCGTGGCGCTGCTCGGTGACCTGCGCACCCGGCCGCCGACCGCAGCGGCCCGCCGGTCCCTCGTGCTGGTCCTGCTCGCCCTGACCGGTGCCCACCGGCTGAACCCGCTCGGCCGGGTCGCCTACGCCAACCCGGCGAGCGCGGCGCGCCGGGACGTGTCCTCGATCAGCGGGCACCGGGACTGGATGGCCACCGAATGCCCGGGCGGCTCGCTGTACGCGATGCTTCCCGGCGTCCGTCTCGACGTGTCGCGTTCCCTGGTCTGAGCCCCTCGCCGGGCATCCGCCGCAGGTCAGTGCACCTCGGTGAGGGTGCCCTTCTCGATGGAGTAGACGAAGCCGCGCACCGAGTCCTTGTACGGAATGAAGGGGCTGGCCGTGATCCGCGCGATCGACTGGCGGACGTCGTCCTCCAGGTTCGAGAACGTCTCCACCGCCCAGGGCGGGCGGATGCCGGTCTCGGCGGTGATCGCTGCCTTGAAGTCCTCGTCGGTGAAGGTGAGCATGCCGCAGTCGGTGTGGTGGATCAGGACGATCTCGCGGGTGCCGAGCAGGCGCTGGCTGATGGCCAGGGAGCGGATCTCGTCGTCGGTGACCGCTCCGCCGGCGTTGCGGATGATGTGGGCGTCGCCCTCGGCCAGGCCGAGCACGCCGTAGACGTTCAGCCGGGCATCCATGCAGGCGACGATGGCGACGCCCAGCTTCGGTGGCAGGGGCAGCTCGCCGGCGGCGAAGTCGCGGGCGTAGAGGGTGGCGTTGGCCACCAGGTCGTCGGTCGCGCTCATCTCGGTTCTCCTTGGATCGGTGTTGGTCGCCGCCCCGTGGACGTGCCTGGCCAGGGCGGCGCCGGCCGTTGCGTGGGTGGGTCGCGGGCACCCCGGCCGCGGGGGGCGGGGCGGGCGCCCCCCCCCCC
>NZ_JALKFU020001103.1 GCF_023242965.2 Frankia sp. AgKG'84/4 | reverse complement strand
GCGAGTGCACCGCGGTTCACCATGATCGGCGAGTGCACCGCGGTTCACCATGATCGGCGAGTGCACCGCGGTTCACCGGCCGGGCTCGGGGCCCGGCCGGTGGGGGCGCGCACGTTCCTGCCAGCTCGCATCGGGTGTCCATCGACTGGGACCAGCGGGCCGGCCGAACGCGACGTTGGGCCTCGCCCGTGGATGCCGATCCGGGCGTAGCGTCCGTGGTCATGTCCTCGCTACGAACCGCACCCGTCGTCGCCGCGAGCCTCATCGGCGGATACGCCGCCGCCCGCCTGAGCGGACGCCGCGAGCTGGCCGGCGTCGTCCTGGCCGTGGGCGGGACCGTCTGCGGACGGTCCTGGCTGCGCAGCCGCGGTCCGGTGCTGACCGGGACGCTGCTCGGCACCTACACCGCGGCCTTCGGCCTGGCCCATCCCCTCGCGAAGAAACTCGGCGCCTGGCCGTCGGTGCTCTTCGTCAGCGCGGCCGCGGCGGCCGCCACCCACGTACTGGCCGACCGGCCCACCGCCAGCGGAACCTGACCGACCACCCCCTCCGAGCCAGCCACGCGGCCTCGCGCCGTCCGTCCAGAGCGAAGCGGCGCCCCGCACGCCCGGGGGCGCCGCTTCGCCGTTTCGGTCCTCAGGCCGTGCCGACGGTGGCGGTCACGGCGCGCAGCAGTTCGGCGAGCCGTTCCCACGCGGCGCGGGCCGCGGCGGCGTTCTGCTCGCTGGGCGGCGCGGAGGCGAGCAGTTGCACCGTCTTGACCGCCGCGTACAGGTAGAGGGGGCGGCCGCGCCACACGGTGAGCAGGGGGTAGGTCTCGGCCAGGGCACGGTGCACGACCCGGTGCAGCGCGATGTCCGGGCTGCGCTGGCCGATGTCCATGCGGTGCAGGATCGTCACGGCGGCGTCGATCTCGTCCATGTCCGGTACCCAGGCGCCGATCGCCAGCGCTCCGATGGCCTCCTCGTACGCGTCCAGGGCGGCCACCACCGGATACCCGCCGCCATGGTGCACGGGTGGCGGAGCCCAGTCGTCGTCATCGTCGGTCACCCGACCACCGTCCCTCACGGGAACCCCGCTGGGACGAACAGTGGCCAGACCCATATAGATTGATGAATTTATTTCACTGAACGTTGATGGGACGAGCAAAAAAAGGCGCACCTAGGATTATCGCCGAAGACCGGCCAGGCTTCGTCCCCCGCCCGGCACCGGCCCGCCGCGGGGCGCGGGTACCGGCGCGGGCAAGCTCCGCCGCGGTGGCACCAGCTGGCGGTGGGAGGCCCCCCGATCGGGTGGACGGCGCCGGCTGGGAACATCGTCGCCATGGGACCGAGCCGGCGGACGCTGCTGCTGGC
>NZ_JALKFU020001102.1 GCF_023242965.2 Frankia sp. AgKG'84/4 | reverse complement strand
GTTGCAGCCCGCCCGTCCGCGCCGAGACCGGGCCGGTGGGTCGCCGGCCGCCCACGGGTGGCACCAGGGCGCGGCGGACCGACGTCGAGGATCCGCCGGGTGCGGGTGTCCCGCCTGCTCTGGCCGCGCCCGGGGCCTGCCCCGGTCCCGGCCTGCCCGGCTGTCCGTTCGGGCCAGCCGATGGGGGGCTCGGCGGCGGCTGCCACCGCGGGTCCGGCCCGTATCCCCGGTCGTAGGGGTCGTAGGGGTCTCCCGCCGGGCCGGGGCCGGCCGCCGCGGCCTGGTATGGGCCGGTCGCCGACGGATCGCCCGGGCCGTACTCCCAGCCGGTGTCAGGACCGGCGGGTTCGGGCGAACCGAAGGGGTAGGGCCCCGACCGGCCGTTCGGCGGGTGGGCTGCGTTGGTTCGGACCGCGTCGTCGGGGTCCGGGCCGCGATAGCGGGGCTGCCGGGGATCTTCGTCCCAATGGGACCGTCGCGCACCGTCCGTCACCAGACGACCTCCGATCCCGAGCCCTGAGCGCATCCATTCGTCCCACCGGTGTACCACGGATTTCCCTGGACGTTGCGCGCGCCTGGTTGACAACCGCCCATCAGGGACATAGGGGCTTGGTCGGACAGCTCTGACGTGCACCGATATCCTCCCATCACACACCAGCACCTCAAGGGGGGGCACCGTCAGTGAAGGGCTTCAAGCAGTTCCTCATGCGGGGGAACGTGGTCGACCTGGCCGTGGCCGTGGTCGTCGGCACCGCGTTCACCGCGGTGGTCACGTCACTCGTGAACAACATCTTCACGCCGCTGATCGCCGCGATCTTCGGAAAGCCCGACTTCTCCGCACTGACATTCAAGATCAATGGAAGCGTCTTTCGTTACGGCACGTTCATCAACAGTCTGATCGCGTTCATCTCCGTCGCCACAGTGATCTACTTCGTCGTCGTGCTCCCGCTGAAGACCCTCAACGACCGGCGCGCACGGGGCCAGGTGCCGCCCGAGGAGGAACCGGTGCTGACCGACGAGGCCCGCCTGCTCATCGAGATTCGTGATCTACTGGCAGGGCGCCGGCCCGACGCCTGACCGGCCGCCCCCGGAACGACCGCGCGGCCGAGTGGACGCAGGGCCACTCAGCCGAACGTTGGTCGGCATTCAGGAATCGCTCAGGCTAGCAAGGGAAAGTGCCTACCATGACACCGCGTCCACCCTTCAGCGACAGCGCCGATGACGCCCCGCTGGGTGGCGGCCGGGAGGGGTCCGGCGCCGGGCACGACTCGCCGTCCCCCTGGGCCCCACCTGGTCGGGCTCTCGATCCTCTCCGGGGCGCATCTCGACCTGGTGCCCGACGTGCTCGACGGGCTGCGGGCCG
>NZ_JALKFU020001101.1 GCF_023242965.2 Frankia sp. AgKG'84/4 | reverse complement strand
GGAAGGTGGCGTCCAGCGTGCCGGCCGCGACGCGGTCGAGGCGCTGGCGGGTGGGTTCGCCGATCAGCTCGACCTCGACGTGCGGGGCGCGGCGGGCGAGCTGTTCGAGCACCGCGTCGAGCCGTTCGCCCAGGCCCCGGCTCGTACCGAGGCGCAGCGTCCCGGTGTACTCGCCGGCGAGCCGGGACGCGACGGCCAGCGCCCGGCTCTCCGCGGTGAGCACGGCGCGCGCCTCGGGCAGGAACGCCCTGCCGGCGGAGGTCAGCCGCACATGCCGCGGGGACCGGTCGAACAGGTCGATGCCGAGTTCCCGTTCCAGCCGGCGGATCTGCTGGCTGACGGCGGGCTGGCCGATGTTGAGCCGTTCGGCGGCCCGCCCGAAGTGACCGTCCTCGGCGACCGCGACAAAGTACCGCAGCTGACGCAGCTCCACGACCCGGGTCCCTCCGGCCATCTACCCACGTGCTCGCCGCGGCGGACGAAGCTCGGGTCGGGCCGCCGCCGACCGCGTCGAAGTGTCTGCCAGGCTCCCTGATCACCGTATCCGCGGGAGAACCTCACGACCTGACGTGTGGTCCCCACGAAGTCGGATACAGCGTGTCCACGTCGTTCGGAGCCCAGGCGAATAGCTGCTTCGCGCATCAGGTACTCACACCCCCTGAGGGCCATGCGGCGAGACCGGTGCCGTTTGTCGGTCAGCGGGTCGGGCGGCGGGCGCCGAGGATGACCTCGGCGGTGTTGCGGCCGCTGGCACCCCAGACGCCGGCGCCGGGGAAGGTGCCGGCGCCGGTGAGGTAGAGGCCGGCGACGGGGGTGCGGTAGCGACTGAGTTCGCGGCGGCGGCCGAGCAGGGCGGCGACGACACCGCCGGGGAACGACGGGGCGTAGCCGCGGGGCATGGCGAACTCGCGTTCGTAGTCCGGTGGGGTCATCACCCGCCAGTCGCGTACGGAGTCGAGTAGCGCGCCCGGGTCACCCAGCGAGCCGAGGCGGCGCAGCCAGGACCAGGCCCTGGTCGGATCGGACCAGCGCCCGGCCAGCCCGTACGGGGTCCACAGCACCTCCAGGCTGAGCAGGTGTGTGTCCGGCGCCGGGCGCATCGACGGGTCGAGCGCGGAGGGGATGTTGAGCAGGAACATCGGCGGGTCGCTGACCCGTCCGGCGCGGCGGGCCGCGGCGGCGGCGACCTGCTCGGCGGGGGTGGGGCTGACGGTGATCGTCGGCACCTGCCGGGCCACCTCCGGCAGCACGTCGGCGGGGATCGCGTCGACGGCGCGCAGCCGGGGCGGGCCGGTGACGACCGCGTCGAGTTTCGACTCGTAGCCGTCGGCGGGCGGCGCCGCGGCCCAGCGGGCGTGCAGGCG
>NZ_JALKFU020001100.1 GCF_023242965.2 Frankia sp. AgKG'84/4 | reverse complement strand
CCGGGGCGCCCCGCCCCGCGCCCGGCTCGGTGGTCGTGTCGACCGGGGCGCCCTACCACCCGCCGCCGGCGCCCGCCGCCTGGCTCGCCACCTATTCCACCGACCAGGCGTCCATGACGGGGCTGGCCGGCGTGCTCACCGGCGCGTCCCCGCCGGCCGGACACCTTCCGATCGCCACCACTGGTCCGACCGGCGCGCCCCTGCCACGGGGCTCGGGTCTGGACGCGCTGCGCACCTGTTGACCTTGGGTCAGCGCCGGGTGCGGTCGGCGGCGAACTGGGCGGGGACCCAGCTCGGGGCACGCTTCTCCATGAACGCCCGCATGCCCTCGTGGGTCTCGGTGGAGTGCTCCAGCGACCAGAACATCGTCTGGTAGTCGATGAGCCCGTAGCGCTCGTTGAGCATCCGCTTGACGTGCAGGCGGGCCTGCGGGGCGGTCTGCAGGACCTCCCCGGCGGCCTGGATCGCCGCCTCGCGCAGCGACTCGTGCGGCACCACCCGGCTGATCAGGCCGATCCGCTGGGCCTCGGCCGCGTCGAAGCGGCGCCCGGACAGCAGCAGGTCCCGGGCGACGGCCAGGCCGACGTGCGCCGGCAGGACCGCCGCGTAGGTGGCGTCCGGGATGCCCCGCAGCAGCTCGGGCACGCGGAACGTGGCCCGGTCGCTGACCACCGCGATGTCCGACATCGCCGCGATGAGCAGGCCGCCGCCCTGGCAGATGCCGTTGACCGCGGAGATCACCGGCGCCGGGCTGTCCCGCACGGCCAGGAACGGCACGATGTCGGGCCCGAGGATCTCGGGCACGACGTCGCCCGGATCGTCGCGGGCGCCGAGGTCGCCGCCGGGGGCGAAGACGTCGCCGACACCGGTGATGATCAGGGCCGCGAGGTCGGGATCGGTGTTCACCAGGGCGACGGCCCGCTTCACCCCGTAGTACATGGCCGCCGTCAGCGCGTTGCGGGCGTGCGGCCGGTCGATGATGCACCAGCCGAGGGCACCGTCACGCTCGAACCGCAGCCCCGCGGCCCCCAGATCGTCGGTCATCCCGCACTCCCCTGTTCAGGTGTTTCTTCCGTCCCACCAACCCGCTGCCACCGTCATACCGCGCGGATCACCTGGCGTGCAGCCGCGTCAGCCTGGAGTTCGGCGACCGACATCGGCCCGCTGGTCGCGCGGCGCCAGCAGGAACCGGTGGAGAAGGTACTTCGCGCGCCTGACCGCCACGGCCCGGGGGGGGGGCGCGCGGGCGTCGGGCCGCGCGGGGGCCGGGGGGGGGGGGGGGGGGGGGGGGGGGGGGGGGGGCGGCGCGGGGGGGGGGGGGGGGGGCGGCCGGCCCCCCCCCCCGCCCCCCCCCCGGCCAGCCGCG
>NZ_JALKFU020001099.1 GCF_023242965.2 Frankia sp. AgKG'84/4 | reverse complement strand
CGGCACGCTCGCCGGCCGGCACGCGCAGCGCTACCGCCAGGCCGCCCGGGAGGCGATGGGGGTCGCCCAGTCGGCCGTGCCGGCCTGGGTGATGCCGATCCGGGAGGTGCTCTCGACGATCCCGGCGGTGCGGGACAGCTTCGACGTGGTCATCGTCGATGAGGGCAGCCAGGCGGGCCTCGACAGCCTGTTCCTGCTCTGGCTCGCGCCGCGGGTCATCGTCGTCGGGGACGACCGCCAGTGCACGCCGCCGGAGGACCCGGCGGAGGACCCGGGCGGTGTCCTGGACCGGCTCGACGCGCTGCTACCGGACGTGCCGGCCTGGCTGCGGGTCGGTTTCACCCCCCGGTCCAGTCTGTTCGGCCTGCTACGGACCCGGTTCGGCGAGGTCGTCCGGCTGCGGGAGCACTTCCGCTGCATGCCGGAGATCATCGAGTGGTCCTCGGTGATGTTCTACCGGGACGCGCCACTGGTCCCGCTGCGCCAGTTCGGCGCGGACCGGCTGCCGCCGCTGATGGCCCGCTACGTCCCGCACGGCGCCACCACCGCCACCCCGGCCGGGCCGCGCAACCCGGCGGAGGCGGACGCGCTGGTCGCGCAGGTGCTGGCCTGCGCGGAGGATCCCCGGTACGCGGGGCTGAGCTTCGGTGTCGTCGTCGCGCAGGGCAGCGCCCAGGCCACCCTCGTGCGCGACCTGCTGGCCGAGCGGATGTCCGCCGCCGAGCACCTGCGCCGCCGGCTGCGGGTCGGCACACCGGCGGACTTCCAGGGCGACGAGCGGGACGTCGTGTACCTCTCGCTGGTGGTCGCGCCGAACGACCGGCCGGTCGCGCTGACCCGACTGGAGTACCAGCGCCGGTTCAACGTCGCCGCGTCCCGCGCCCGGGACCAGGTGTGGCTGTTCCACTCGGTGACCCTCGCCGACCTCGACCACCAGGACCTGCGGCACAGCTACCTCGGCTACGTCCTGTCCACCTCGCGGACGGCCGCGCTGGTGCCCGGCGGGGACCCGCCGGCGCTCGGCGACGTCTCCGAGGACCGTCCGCATCCGGCGTTCGGCTCGGTGTTCGAGCAGCGGGTGTTCCGGCGGCTGGCGGCCCGCGGCTACCTCGTCACCCCCCGCCTCGAGATCGGCGCTGCGCGCATCGACCTGGTCGTCTCCGGCGGCCGGGCCCGGTTCGCGATCGGCTGCGACGGCGGTGACGGCGCGGCCGATCCGGGCCAGCTCGCCCGCGACTTCGACCGGGAGCGGGAGCTGCGCCGGGCGGGCTGGCCGTTCTGGCGGATCCGGCGGTCCGACTTCGAGCTCGACCCCGAGGACGCCCTCGCCACGCTGTGGCCGCGCCTCGCCGCGGCCGGGATCAGCC
>NZ_JALKFU020001098.1 GCF_023242965.2 Frankia sp. AgKG'84/4 | reverse complement strand
CCGTCAGCATGAGCAGGAGGACGAGCACGCCCATGATCAGCGGCGCCCACCGGGCGGGGGCGGCCCCTCGAGGCCGGGCGGCGTGCTGCATCGGTCAGACCTGTCTGGGGGCGGAGCCGGTGGGAGACGGGGCGGTGTTCGGTCGAATGCCCGGATTGACGGACAACGGGGTGGCTCGGGTGGCGGCAGATGGGGGTCGGGGCCAATGGTTGATAGGGACCCGGCGGGCGTCGCGACAGTGGGGCGTGTGAAGGAGTTTTCCATATGTCCCGGGCTGTCTCGGCGCTTGTCAGCAAATGGATAGATCCGGGTTGGTTGGTTCTGCGTTGCGCCTTCGTCGACTGTCCGGTTCGGTTGGCCTGAGCGGTTCGCCGGGGTGTCCGCCCAGCCCGGGGGCGTGATCGTGGGGGCGGTCGCGGACCCGTGCGCCGGCCTTCGCTGATGTTCGTCCGTGGTCGTGGATGTGGGTCGCGAACCGGGTGAGATGACAGTAAGGCCGGCTTCGAGAGTTATCGGCGACGTTGACCCCTCGTGGTATCCCGGTCGGTCCGAACGTTCGGTTCGAACCAACTCTCACGTGAGGGTAGAGTTTGGGCGGTCGGGTGCGGGTGCCGGAACGGGTGACTCCGAAAGGGGCCGCTGATGATCGAAACGGGGGGTGTCGCAGTGGGGGTACGTCCGGGCACGGTCGAACGGATCCGGGGCGGTGACGCATCCGAGCAGGCCGCCGCGATCGAGCGGGCCGCCGCGGCGCGGGCCGCCGTCGCCGAGTTGACCGGGCGCGCCGCCAGGAGTGAGTTGCCGAGCGCGAAACTGTGCCGCGATCTGGCCGTCGCGCACGAGCGTGCCGGGGATCCGGCGGGCGCGCTGCGGTGGTCCCTCGCCCTCACCGACACCGACGCCGACCTCGGCGCCTGGTCGGCGGCGGCCGGGGTGCTGCGGCGATGCCTGCCGCGGACCGCGCCGCTGCCCCGGTCCGCCCGGGTGGCCGTCCTCGGCAGCTACACCACGTCCCAGCTCACCGCGCTGCTGCCGTTGGCCGCCGCGCGGGCCGGGGTCGCCGTGGAGACCTACGAGTGTGGCTACGGGCAGTACCGTCAGGAGATCCTCGACCCGGACAGCGAGTTCTACCGCTTCGCGCCGGATGTGGTCGTGCTCGCGGTGCACGCGGGGGACGCCGTCCTGCCGGCGGTCAGTGAGCACCCGGACGCCGCCGTCGCGGCCGAGGTGCGGCGCTGGACATCGCTGTGGGAGACCATGCGCGCCCGCTGCGGCGCGCGGATCGTGCAGCACGCCTTCGCCCTGCCGGCCGAGGTGGCCCTCGGCCACTTGGCGCTGCGCACGGCCGGCTCGCGCCCCGCCCTGCTG
>NZ_JALKFU020000094.1 GCF_023242965.2 Frankia sp. AgKG'84/4 | reverse complement strand
CGGCCCGCCCGGCGCGCCCGCCCGCGGCGGTGCCGGGCCGCAGCGTCGGCGCGGAGCCGACGAGCAGGCGGGTGTAGGGATGACGGGGGCTGGCCACGACCGTGCGGGCGGCGTCGACCTCGACGATCTCGCCCTGGTAGAGCACCGCGATGCGGTCGGCGACGCCGGCGACGGAGCCGAGGTCGTGGGAGATGAAGACCAGTGCGACACCGGCGTCGCGCAGGCCCTTGAGGATCTCCAGCACGCCGACCCGGTTGGCGGAGTCCAGGGCGCTGACCGGTTCGTCGAGGATGATCAGCGCCGGTTCGGTGATCAGGGCGCGGGCGACGGCGACCCGCTGGCGCTGGCCGCCGGAGAGCTCCCCGGGCAGCCGGGTCAGCAGGTCCGGGTCGAGGTTGACGCGCCGGAGATGCTCGCGGGCGGCGTCGAGGGCCCCGGCGCGGGACACCCTGCCGCGGACCAGCAGCGGTTCGATCAGCGAATCACCGACCGTCACGTCCGGGTCGAGGCTGCGCAGCGGATCCTGGAAGACGTACTGCACGACGCCGCGCCGACGCAGGTCCCGCCAGCGGCGCGCGCGGAGCCGGGTGACGTCCTCGCCGTCGAGGACGATCCGCCCGCCGCCGGCGCGCACCAGGCCGAGGACGGCGCGGGCGAACGTCGACTTGCCCGAGCCGGTCTCCCCGATGACGCCGAGCACCTCGCCGCGCGACACCGACAGCGACACGTCACGCAGAACCCGCCGCCGCCGGCGCCCGGACCCGTAGAACACCTCCAGCCCGTCGACCTCGAGAATCGGCCGCGGCCGTGCTGGCCGGGCCTCAGCCGGCCCTGCCTCAACAGGCCCTGCCTCAGCGGACATCGTCCTTCCCACCGTCGTCCTTCCCAGCGTCGTCCTTCCCAGCGTCGTCCTTCCCAGCGTCGAGGAATCGCTCGAGGCCGTACTGCTCGTGCTCGCGGACGAGCATCCGGGTGTACGGGTGGGACGGTTCGTGCAGGACCCGCTCGGTGGGGCCGGACTCGACGACCTCGCCGTCGCGCAGCACGAGCACCTCGTCGCAGACCTGAGCGACGACGGCCAGGTCGTGGGAGACGACGACGAGCGCGAGACCGGTGCGTTCACGCAGGTCGGCGAGCAGGTCGAGGACCTCGGCCTGGACGGTGACGTCGAGGGCGGTGGTCGCCTCGTCAGCGATGAGCACCTGCGGGTCCGCGGCGATCGCCGCGGCGATCAGGATCCGCTGCAGCATCCCGCCGGAGAGTTCGTAGGTGTACTGGTCGTAGACCAGCTCGGGTTCGCGCAGCCGCACGGCGGCGAGCAGCTCGACGGCCCGGCGGCGCGCCGCGCGGCGGCGCAGGCCGGCCTTGACCCGCAGGACCTCGGCGATCTGCGAGCCCACGGACAGCGACGGGTTGAGGTAGGACGCGGGGTCCTGGAAGACCGCGCTGATCGTCGATCCACGCAGCTCGGTCCACTGGGCCGGGGTGAGCCCGGCGATGTCGCGTCCGGTGATCTCGATCGACCCGGCGGTGACGGCGAAATGTTCGGGCAGGATGCCAAGGACCGCGCGGCAGGTCAGCGTCTTGCCGCTGCCGGACTCCCCCACGATCCCGACGGCCTGGCCGGGCGCCAGCGTGAACGACACGCCGTGCACGATCTCCCGGTCGCTCGCCGCATCCCGGATCCGCACGTCCCGCACGGCCAGCACGTCCCGCACGGCCTGCGCCGACGCCTCGGTGGGCTCGACCGGGGTGGTCACGGGCCGACGGGGCGCCGGCGGGCGCTCGGTGCCGGCCGGGCGCTCGGTGCCGGGGGCGGCCACGGCGAGGCCGCCGGTGAGTCGGTTCGGGGTCATCGGAGCGCACCTCCGGATCGGGTGGCGACGGCCTCGCCGGCGCGCCGGGCGCGGGCGACCCGTCGGCCGTTGAGCAGTGATCGTCCGGCCTCGCCGGAGACGTCGCGGATGGCATCGGCGAGCAGGTTGCTGGCCCACACCGTCGCCATGATCAGTGCCGCCGGGGCGACCGGCGCCCACGGCTGGTAGGCGAGGTAGCCCAGGTCGGAGGCGAGCAGCCCGCCCCAGGTCGGCGCCGGTGGCTGCACGCCGATGCCGAGGAAGGTCAGGCTGGAGACGATCACGAAGCCGACGCCGATGGTCTGGGCGAGGGCGACCGCGATCGGCGGCAGCACCTTGCCCCAGACGTGGCGGCGCACGATCGCACCGACCGACGCGCCGCAGATCAGCGCCGCCTCGACGTACTGCGAGCGGGCGACGGTGAGCGTCGCCGCCCGCGACACCCGGTAGAAGAACGGTGAGACCAGCACGCCGACGGTGAGCATCGCCTGGGTGATCCCGTTGCCGAGCAGCGCGGTCACGGCGACGGCGAACACCAGGAACGGCAGCGCGATCAGCGTGTCGGTCAGGCGCAGCGTGAACCATTCGAACACGCTGCCGAGATACACCGAGAGGATCCCGGGGATCGCCCCGGCGACGAGCGCGACGCCCGCGACCTCGAGGGCGCCGACGACGGAGGTGCGGGACCCGGCGAGCAGCCGGCTGAACACGTCCCGGCCGAGGTTGTCGGTGCCCAGCCAGTGCGACCAGGTCGGCCCGGCGAGGGTGTGCGGGCTGGTGCCGAGCGGGTCGCCGGGGGCGAGCAGCGGCCCGACGGCCGCCAGCAGCGCGATGAACGCCAGGATCCCGAGCGCGATGCGGCCCACGGGCAGCGCGAGGACGCGACGGACCATGTCAGACCCCCCGGCGCGCGGCCGGGGTGACCCGGGCGAGCGCGACGTTGACGATCAGGTTGAACGCGACGACCAGGACGATCGACACGACCAGCACGCCCTGCACCCCCGGCACGTCCCCGGACTGCGCGGCGTCGTTGGCGAAACGCCCGAAGCCCTGCAACCCGAAGATCCATTCGGTGACGACCGAGTTGCCGATGATGACCGGGAAGCGCAGGCCGAGGATCGCCAGCGCCGGCCCCGCGCCGTTGCGCAGCACGTGCCGCAGGAAGATCCGCCGCGGGCCGATGCCGCGCACGATCGCGCCGAGGACGTAGTTCTCCCGGTAGGCGGCGATCAGGCCGCCGCGCAGTTGGCGCGCGACGTCGGCGACCATCTCCAGGCTCAGCGCCAGCGCGGGCAGCAGGATGTGCGCGAACCACGGCCCGAGACCCACGCTGGCGGGCACGTAGCCGGCGGCGGGGAACCAGCCGAGCCCGACGGCGAACACCGTGACGAGCACGATGCCGACGACAAACGGTGGCATCACCGAGATCACCGTGGTGAACCCGGTGATCGCCCGGTCGATCAGGCTGCCGCGGCGCACCGCGGCGAGGGTGCCGAGGCCGAAGCCGGCGAGCGCTCCGATGACCAGCGCGAGGATCGACACCGACAGGCTGACGGCCAGGCCGTTGGACAGCAGGTCGCTGATGTTCGCGCCGCTGGTCCAGCTACGGCCGAGCTGGCCGTGCAGGACGCCGGTGAACCAGCTCCAGTACTGGGTGAGGAACGGTCGGTCCAGCCCCCAGCTCGCCTCGACCCGGTGCACCGCCTCCGGCGTGGCGCTCTCGCCGAGCTGGAGGTGCGCGGGGCTCAGTCCACTCAGCGCCCGCAGCGCGAAGGTCACGAACGTGGCCACCAGGAACACCGGCACGAAGATGGCCACGGAACGGGCGAGGGTCGCCAGGGCGCGCCCACCGGCACGGCGCGCCCGCGCGCCCGCCAGCGACCCGCGGGGCGACGCGGGCGCCGCCCCGTCGGTGTCGATGGCGAGCGCCGGGTCGAGAGTGCTCATCCGTTGCCGCCGATGGTCACGCCGGTCCAGTCGAGGTGTCCGGGGATGGCCGGCAGCGCGGAGATCGAGGTGTTCTTGACCAGCAGGTTCGGCTGCTCGTAGGTGAAGACGAGGGCCTTGCTCGCCAGGCCGGCGCGGGTCGCCTCGCGCAGCACCTGGGCGTAGTTCGGCGCGTCCAGGGGGGTCTGGCGGACCTTGGCGATGGCCGCCTCGAACCCGGCGGGCTCGTACGGGGAGCTGAGGTTGAGCGGGCCGTTGGGGCCGAAGTGCGCGGTGAGGGTCTGCGCGGCGGAGTCACGCCCGGTCGTGCCGTAGAGCGACAGGGTGAGGTCCTTGGCGAAGAACGTCGTCGCCCAGGTCTTGTCGATCTTGATGTTGACGGTGATACCGACGGCGCCGAGCTGGGACTGCACGATCTCCGCCGCCGGGTCGTCGCGGGGGATGACCAGGTCCAGCTTGATCTGGCCGGGCTTGAAGCCCGCCTCGGCGAGCAGCGCCTTCGACTTCGCCGGGTCGTACGGGAAGAGCTTCGCCGACTGCGGGTCGTAGGCGACGTAGTCCGGCGGGAACGGCTGGTTGGTGGCCCGGCCGTAGCCGAAGGTCACCTTGTCGACGAACTCCCTGCGGTCGACGGCGTAGCGCACGGCGTCGACGACCTTCGGGTTGTCGAACGGCGCCTTGTTGACGTTCAGGCTGATGTTGGCGGCGTTGAAGCCCGGCTGGACGAACACGTCGAGGCCCGCGGCCTTCGCGGCCTTGGCCTGGCTCGGGGCGATGTCGGCGAAGTTGTAGACGCCGGTCTGCACGCCGGAGACGATCGTGGTCGGGTCCGGCGCCGAGGTGAGCTCGACCTTGTCGATGTGGATGTTCGCGGCGTCCCAGTAGTTCGGGTTCTTCGTCAGCACGGCCTTCGTGCTCGGGATGAGCTGGGTGATGACGAACGGGCCGGCGCCGACCGGCTTCTGATCCAGCGCCGCCGGGTCGGCGGCGGCCTTCGGGCTCGCGATCTGCAGGACACGCTCGCCGAGCAGCAGCGGGATCTGGTGGTCGACCTGGCTCAGGTGCACGACCACGTCGAGCTCGCCGCTGGTGGTGACGGACCTGATGGAGGTGAGGTCACCGAACAGCGCGGAGTCCTTCTGCGTCTTCGCCCGCTCGATGGCGGCCTTGACCGCCGCGGCGTTGACCGGCGTGCCGTCGCTGAACGTCAGCTTCGGGCGCAGGTGGAACGTCACCTCGTCGCCGGCGCCGTTGTAGGTCCAGCTCTGGGCCAGGTCCGGGGCGACGTTGCCCTTGGCGTCCGTCCTCGTCAGAGACGCATAGACCAGCGCGAGCTCGCGGAACTGGGCGCCGGAGCCGGAGACCACCGGATCCCAGTGCGTCGGGAAGTACGACGACGCCCACTTGAGGTTCGCCGGCGTTGCGCCGCCGGACGCCGTGGTGCCACTACCGGCGCAGGCCGCGAGGAGCAGGGTCGCGAGGAGCAGCAGGCTGGCGAGGACGCCAGTGCGTCTCGGGCGGGGCAGAGTCGCGATACGGGCGGACCGCTGGGTTCGCTCGGAGGTCATCGTCACTGACTTTCTCTGGTTTGGCTTGGCATGGGGCTTGGGTCGTGCTGGCTGGTCATGGCTCAGGAAACGAGGGCCACGGGCGCCCGCTCGGTGGCGACCGTGGTGGCGTCCGCGGTGGCGTCCGCGGGGGCCTGCGCCGGCTGGTGGCGGTCGGCGGTGTGGCGGGCGGCGGTGTGGCGGTTCTCGGGGATCGGCAGGCCGAGGTTGCCGCGCAGCGTCGTCGACTCGTACTCCGAGCGCACCACGCCCCGCTCGCGCAGGATCGGCAGCACGCCCTCGGTGAAGCGGGCGAACTCGCTCGGCGCGTTCACCATGATGTTGATGCCGTCGAAGCCGCCCTGTTCGAACCAGTGCTGGATCGCGTCGGCGACGGTCCGCGGCGAGCCGACGAACGGCGAACGAAAGACGTCAAGCTGGGCCTGCACGACCTGGCGCAGCGTGAGGTTGTTCTCCCGGGCCGAGGTCTTGATCGCCTCGGCCTGGGTGCGGAAGCTCAGCTCACCGGCGTCGCCGACCTCGGGGAACGGCGCGTCGAGGTCGTACTGCGAGAAGTCGTGCCAGCCGAAGGGCCGGCCGAGCTCGGCGAGGGCGCGCTCGAAGCTGCGCTCGCCGCGGCCGGCGGCCTCCTTCGCCCTGGCTTGCTCGTCGGTGTCCGCGATGATCGGGAAGATGCCGGGAACGATGAGCAGGTGCTCCGGGTCTCGGCCCTTCGCCGCCGCCCGCGCGCGCAGCTCGGTGCGAAACGCCTTGGCCTGCTCGAGGTTCTGGGCATGGGTGAAGATCGCCTCGGCGATGCTCGCGCCCAGGTCACGGCCCTCCTCGGAGTCGCCGGCCTGGAAGATGACGGGCTGGCCCTGCGGGCTGCGCTCCAGGTTCAGCGGGCCGACGACGGAGAAGTACTCGCCGCGGTGGTCCAGGGTGTGCTGGCGTGAGCGGTCGAAGAACTCCCCGCGCCCGCGGTCGCGCGGGAAGGCGTCGGCCTCGTAGGAGTCCCACAGTCCCTGCGCGACGCGGACGTGTTCGAGCGCGCGGCCGTAGCGGGTCGCGTAGTCGAAGTGGGACTCGCGGCTGTAGTTGCCGGCGGTGCCGGCGTCGCCGCTGGTCACGACGTTCCAGCCGGCGCGCCCGCCGCTGATGTGGTCGAGGGAGGCGAGGCGGCGGGCGACGTTGAACGGCTCGTTGTAGGAGGTGGTGATCGTGCCGACCAGGCCGATGTGGCTGGTGTGCACGGCGATCGCGGACAGCAGGGTCAGCGGTTCGAGCCGGCTCAGGTAGTGGTTCGGGGAGTCGGCGGTGATGAACTGGCTGTCGACGATGAAGACATGGTCGAACAGCGCGGCCTCGGCCTCCTGCGCCCGGGCGATGTACCAGCGGACGTCGACGCTCGCGTCGGGGGGGATCTCGGGGTTGAGCCAGGTGGCGTGCTGGCCGGGACCGCCGACCCCGAGCAGTACGGCGCCGAGTTTCAGCGTGCGACGAGTCATGGTGGAGCCTTCCGGACGGGAACGAGGGAGCTGGCCACAGCGAGGGGCCTGGCCAGGCGGTGGCCGGCACGCGGCACGGCACGGCACGGCACGGCACGGCACGGCACGGCACGGCACCCGACCGGAGGGCTCCGGACGGGCAGGGAGGGCATGGGGGCAGGCGGATCGGGCGCGGGGCGGGGCGCAGCGGCGCGAAGCGAGTCGTGGAAGATGCGACGGGGCGGGAGCCGGTCGGCGTCGAGCGGACGAGGCGCACCGCGCGGAACACCTGGCGACGGGCGACCGCGCGGCGGCCGTCACGTAGTGCTACGGGCGCGGCGCGGGACAAGTCAGGAGCGGCGCTCCGTGCAGGAGCGGTACCCCGGCGGGGTCAGCGACAGAGAGCTGCCTGGCCGCGGGCAAGGTCGAGCCAGCGACAACACGTGAGCATCACGCCGGTCAGCTGGGTCATGGGCCTGAGCATGCGGTGTTGTGGGGCCGATGTCCAACGACGCTTCGTGATGGCGAATCATCACGATTCGCGATTGCTTCTCCAGTAGTCTGGTGAACATGGGACGGGCACTGGACATCGCGCCCCTGCGCAGCCTCGTGGCCGTCGCGGACTGCGGTGGTTTCCAGCGGGCCGCCACCTCCCTGCACCTGAGTCAGGCCGCCGTCAGCCAGCACGTGCGCCGCCTGGAGGCCGCGACCGGCCGGCCCCTGGTGGAACGTCTCGGCCGCGGTTCGCGCCTCACCGCCGACGGAGAGAAGCTCCTCCTCCAGGCCCGGCGCATCCTCGCCATCCACGACGAGACCCTGCGCGACTTCGGCGCCGCCGCCGAGCGCACCGTCGTCATCGGCTCGACGGAGCACGCCGCCGCCCAGCTGCTCCCCCACCTGTCCGCCGCGCTGGAACTCACCCTCGCCGGCCACGACATCCGCTTCCGCATCGACCGGGGCACCCGGCTGCGCGAACGCCTCGACGCCGGCGGCGTCGACCTCGCTCTGCTCCTCGGCCCGACCGACGACCCGCGGGCCACCCCGGTCGGCGAGCTGGAGCTGGTCTGGTACGCCTCCCCCGCCTGGCGGCGCCCCGCGGCCACCCGCCCGCTGCCCGTGGTCGCCTTCGACCAGCCCTGCGCGCTGCGCACCCGCGCGCTGGACACGCTGTCCGCGCACGGCATCCCCGCCGTCATCGGCGCGGAGGCGATCCAGCTCGCCGGCGTCCAGGCCGCCGTGGGTGCCGGGTTGGGGGTGGCGCTGATGGCCACGCTGAGCCAGACTCCGGAAGGTCTCGTTGCGCGCGAGGACCTGCCGAGCCCCCGGCCGCTGCCGCTGGCCGTCTGGTCCCGCCACGGGCTGGCCGACCTGGTCACCCAGCGGGTCGCGGGCGCCCTGCGCCACCTGCTCGCCGTGCCGGCGCCGGCCGCGCGCGACCTCGAACTCGCCAAGGGAGCCTGAGCTCATGCCCGCGATCCACGTCCCCGCCGGCAGCGCGGACGGGGAGTTCGTCCGCACCGCCAGCGGCGTCCTGCTCCCGCCCGACATCGACCCGTTCCACACCAGCCTGCACCGCGTCGCGCCCGCCGGCCTGGTCGAGGACACCACGCAGACCGCCGGCATGCGCCGCCGCGAGGCGATCAGCGGCAAGACCGTCGGCGCCCGCAACCTGTGGATGGGCCAGACCCACGTCCCGGCGTCGACGGCGTCGGGCAACCACCACCACGGCGCCTCGGAGACGGCCATCTACATCGTCGCCGGCAACCCGGCGTTCGTGTTCCTCGACGTCGAGGGCGACGAACCTGTCGAGACCCGCATCGAGACCGCGCCGGGCGACTACATCTTCGTCCCGCCCTACGTCCCGCACCGCGAGGAGAACCCCGACCCCGCCGTCGAGGCCATCGTCGTCATCGCCCGCACCACCCAGGAGGCCATCGTCGTCAACCTCGACGGCCTCGACTGGTCCGAGGTCCGCACCGACCAGCGGGGCAGCGCCGGCACCGAGTGCTGACATCCAGCGGGTCGGGACCGAGCCGCGGGCGCGGACGGCACGGCGGATGCGGGCGTTGACGCTCTCGATCGCGTCCGTCGAGCAGATCACCCGACGGTTCTCGGCGTCGAAAGTGAGGAACGGCGTGAATTAGCTATGTGTTGTGGTGGTTGGCCTGTCGGTCATCCGGGTTGGTTCGCGTGTTTGTGGTGGGTGCCGGGTGATGTGTGGCGCTGTCGGGGTGATGGACGGTGAGTTGTCCGCGGGTGTTTCGTGTGACGGTGAGGTGGTTGTCGTGGAGATGTTTATGGTGGTGGGAGCAGAGGAGGGTGAGGTTTTTCGGTTCTGTTTTTCCGTGGTCGGCTTCCCATTCTTTTATGTGGTGGATGTGGAGCCATCGAGTGTGGTGGCATCCGGGGTATTGACAGGTTCCGCGGTCGCGTGCGTAGACCGCTTTACGGACCTTGCTGGTGGGGTTTCTTCGGTTTCGGCCGAGTGCGAGTGGGTTGCCGTTCGGGTCGTTGATGAGTGTGCGTATGGCGCTGTCGCAGGCGAGGCGTCGTGCGACGCCGGGTGGGAGGATCGGTCCGCCGGCGAGTTCGCAGACGCTGCGAGCGAGTGATGTCGTGCCCGCGTTGAGAATGCGGGCTGTTTTCCCGAGGAGGGTGTCGAGGTCGATGAGGACGGTGAGGGAGTAGGGGGTGGGGTCGGCGAGTCGTGGTGCGCCGTGGGTCAGGAAGGATGTGGCGATCGCGGCGAACGCGTCGGCTTTCTTCTCGGCCGCGGGCCGTTCATCGCCGGGGGTGGTCTCCCGCGCCGGGCCGGTGTCCTCGATGCCTGGTGGAGTGATGCCTGGTGGGGTGATGCCTGGTGGGGTGATGCCTGGTGGGGTGGCGGTCTGGGTGAGGGTCGTTTCCGCGAGTTCGAGGGCTCGGGCGACGGTGGCACCGCGTAGCGGGTCCAGGCGCAGAGTCAGCGAG
Organism: Frankia sp. AgKG'84/4; assembly: GCF_023242965.2. Classification (GTDB taxonomy): domain Bacteria; phylum Actinomycetota; class Actinomycetes; order Frankiales; family Frankiaceae; genus Frankia. The sequence continues at coordinate 3,398 of NZ_JALKFU020000094.1, read as the reverse complement.
AAGGTGCCGTCGTCGTTCCACCGGCTGGTGCACCGCACCGGCACCGGATCATCCCGGGTGCTGTCGGTGCTGTCGGGGTGGGTGGTTGTCTGGTCGTGGTGGAGGTGGCGGTGTAGGCGGGCGCGGCGGGTGAGTGTTCGGGCGCAGTGGTGTCGGGCTTCGTGGAGCCAGGCCGCGTCGGTGTCGGGTGTCGCGACGGTGGTGAGGACACGGACTTTGGAGTAGGAGATCTCTCCGTGGGAGAACGCGCCGGTGATGTGGGGAAGCGCGGTGAGAGCGCGGGCGACACGCACATATTCGTAGCAGGCCCGCAGTCCGATGCCGCATCGCCAGGAAAGCCAGTGCGCGCAGCTCGTGAGACCGCTGACCGTCCAGCCGCCCCGCCGGTCGAAAGCGGCAAGGAGGCCAAGCCAGCGGCAGGTCGTGGCGGAAAGACGCCCGGCCCATCCGCATACCTTCTCCTCAAGGTCAGGGAGGGGAACACCATCCAGATTTTCGTCGAACACAGGTTCGATTCTTGGGGGTGGTGGGAGTCCTGTCAAGATGGCGTCTTCGATGCGGCGGGTCGGATCGATGCCCTCGCGGTTATGGTTGCCACAGGGCAGGGTCATGCCGTGCACCGCGGTGCACTCCCACCGGACCGAACATCCGACCGGTGGAATAGCACCGCCCACCGGGCCCGCCAAAAACCGCCACCGCCGGGACTCCTCGCGGTTAGCGTTATGGTCTGGCTGGATGAAGGTGCCATCTGGTCTTTCTGAATACTGGTCGATGGTGCCGAAGCTGGGGGAATAAAACAGGGCCAGACTCTGGAGTTCAAGGTCTCACCGGGGTCCCATACAGTTGAATGCGCAATGGACTGGGCGGGCAGTCGGACTTTTGGCGTGCGGCTTGGCGATGGCGACGAGGCTTCGCCGATCTGTAAGGTAGGAAACGACGTTTTATCGTCACGTATGGCCCCATTCGGGGTCGGCCGCCCACACCGCCTGCCAGTCCTCGGTCGCGAACACCGACCGCACCGGACGACGGCCAGCACGGGGGTCTGGGACGAGTGGGCTCCGGCGAGTTCCTGGGCCCGATCGAGATGCCACGAAGGGTCATGAGATGGTCCGGGTGCGTGGTAGTTATGACCCTCGCGCAGCCGTCGACGGAGGACCATCGTGAGCGAACTCGCCCGTGCCGGACACCAGCCTGGTTCGACCGGCCCTGATCCCTCGCCGGGGCTCGATCTGCGCACCGACGTGCCGCACTCGGCGCGGGTCTATGACCACATCCTCGGCGGCAAGGAGAACTTCCCGGTCGACCGCGCGGCCGCCGCCGAGATCGTCCGTCACTGGCCGAACCTGCCGACGTCGATGCGCGCCAACCGTCAGTTCATGGCGCGCCTGGCGCAGGTCCTCGCGGCCGAGTACGGCCTCCGCCAGTTCCTCGACATCGGCACCGGCCTGCCGACCCCGCCGAACCTGCACGAGGTCGTCCAGCGGGTCGCGCCCGAGTCGCGGATCCTCTACGTCGACAACGATCCGATCGTTCTCGTGCACGCCCGCGCGCTGCTCACGAGCACCCCGGCCGGGCGCACCGCCTACCTCGACGCCGACCTGACCGACCCGGACGCGGTGCTCGCCTCGGAGCAGCTGCGCGACACCCTCGACCTGAGCCGGCCGGTGGCGGTGAGCCTGATCGCCGTCGTCCACTTCATCGGCGACGACGACGTCGTGCGCGACATCATCACCCGCCTCATGCGCCCACTGGCGCCCGGCAGCATCCTGGCCCTGTCGACGTGCACGGCCGACAGCGCGCCCGAGGAGGTCCGCGTCGGCGTCGCCGCCTACAACGCCAGCGGCATTCCCCTGGTTGCCCGGACGAAGGCCCAGGTAGAGGCCCTCTTCGACGGTCTCGACCTGATCGACCCCGGGGTGGTGCTGGCCCACCACTGGCATCCCGACGCCGCCGCGTCCGCCACCGACGACGCCCACGTCCACATGTACGGCGCCATCGCCCGCAAACGGTAGCGCCACACCGCGGCTCCGCGCCGACGCCGTCCGCCCCTCGCCGGCTTCCCACCCCGGCGAGGTCGTGGCCCTGCCGAGCACGGGTCACCGACGGTGAGCGGCGCTCAGGCAGCGTCCGCCTGCGCCAGGCAGCCGGCGAGGACATCGAGGGCCTCGACGAGCAGGGCCTCGCTGATCGCCAGCGGGGGCAGCAGGCGCAGCACGTTGCCGTCGGTTCCGCAGGTCAGGACGATCACACCATGGCGGTGGGCCTCGGCGGCGACGGCGCGGGTGAGGGCGGCGTCCGGGATCGTGGTGCCCGGCCGCACGAGTTCGACGGCGATCATCGCGCCGCGCCCGCGCACGTCGCCGACGCGCGGGTCGGCGCGCTGAAGGTGCCGCAGCCGGGCGGTCGTCAGGTCGCCGATCGCGCGGGCGCGGGCGAGCAGGCCGTCGGCCTCGATCGTCTCGAGGACGGCGAGGGCGGCGGCGCAGGCCAGTGGGTTGCCGCCGTAGGTGCCGCCGAGGCCGCCGACCTGGGGGGCGTCCATCAGCTCGGCGCGGCCGGTGACCGCGGACAGCGGCAGGCCGCCGGCGATGCCCTTGGCGGCGACGATCAGGTCGGGGACGACGCCCTCGTGCTCGCAGGCGAACAGGTCGCCGGTGCGGGCGAAGCCGGTCTGGATCTCGTCGGCGATGAACAGCACGCCCTGGGCGCGGCACCACCGCGCGAGCGCCGCGAGGAAGCCGGGGGCGGGCACGACGAAGCCGCCCTCACCCTGGATCGGCTCGATCACCAGCGCGGCGAGGTCCGACACACCGCCGGCCCGCTCGATCGCGTCGATGGCCCGCGCGGCGGCCGCCGGGCCGTCGAGGCCCGGCCCGTCGCGAAAAGGGTAGGACAGCGGCGCCCGGCGGATGTGGCCGGCGAACGGGCCGAAGCCGTGCCGGTAGGGCATGTCCTTCGCGGTCATCGCCATGGTCAGGTTCGTCCGGCCGTGGAAGGCGTGGTCGAACACGGCGATGCCGGGCCGCCCGGTGGCGAACCGGGCGATCTTGACGGCGTTCTCGACGGCCTCGGCGCCGGAGTTGAACAGCGCTGTGCGCTTGTCGTGACCGCCGGGGGTGAGCCGGTTCAGCGCCTCGGCGACGGCGACATAGCCTTCGTACGGGGTGACGGCGAAACAGGTGTGGGTGAACGCCTCGGCCTGCTCGGCGACGGCGGCGACGACGCGCGGGGCGCTGACCCCGACCGTGGTCACGGCGATTCCGGACCCGAGGTCGATCAGCTGGTTCCCGTCGACGTCGACGACGATCCCGCCGCCGGCCGCGGCCGCGTACACCGGCATCGTCGACCCGACGGCACCGGCGACGGCGCCGGCGCGGCGCTCGGCGAGGGCCCGCGAC
>NZ_JALKFU020001097.1 GCF_023242965.2 Frankia sp. AgKG'84/4 | reverse complement strand
GCCGACGCCGGTGGCGATCCCGGCGGTGCCCGTCGCGCGGGTCCGGGGGCGGGGGCTCAACGTCGACGGCCACCTCGTTCTGCGCGGCGGCGGGGACCTGTGGGAGATGCTCGCCGTCGTCCTGGAGACGCGGGCGGACGCGGCGGTGGTCGTGCACGCCACCGTCGACCCGCTGGACCCCGCGGCCACCGTCTTCACCGCCGACCTCGGCGAGTTCGTCCTCCTGCGCACCGTCACCGTCACGCGGACACACGTGAGCTACGTCGCCCGCGACGACGCGCCGGTGACCGTGACCTGCGCGGGCAGCATCTCGATGCCCGGCGAGGCGACGCCGGGCCAGCCCGGCACCGTGCTGCTCGACCTCACCGGCGCGTTCGTCGTGACCGCGACGCGGGCCCGCGCCACGCTGCGGGCGACCGCGGCGCTGTCCCGGCCGCTGGGCATGCCCGGCATCGAGCTGCGCTCGGTCGCGCTCGAGCTGGCGTGGACGAGCCAGCCGGCGCCGGCGGGCAGCCCTGCGGGCACCGCGCCGGCCCGGCGACTGACCCGCTTCGCCCTCGTCGGCGCCGTCACCGTCGGCTCGGTCGCCGACCTGACCGGCGAGGTCGAGTTCCACGACGGCGTCGCCGTGCTCGCCCGGGTCGGCCTCGCCGGTTCCGTCGGCATCGGCGAGGTGCTCAGCCAGTGCGTCGGCGCCGGGGACTGGAGCGCCACCGGGCTACCGGACCTGGTGCTGCGCGACGGCGCACTCGTGCACGTCCCGGCGGACGCCCCAGCCGGCCCGGACGGGACGTCGGCGCGGCCGGGAACGCGGCTGACGGCGACGGTCGACGTCCTCGGCGTCGACTTCGCGCTGGCCGCCGAGCTGACCGAGGGCACCGGTCTGACCGGCAGTATTGGCCTCGCCGACCCGCTGGAACTCGGCTTCGCGACGTTGACGGGGCCGGCCGGGCTCGCGGGGCCGCTGGCCACCGTCGAGATGCGCCGCACCGCGCCGACGGTGTTCGCCCTCGGGTTCGGCGTCGACCTGTTCGGCCTGCGGTTTCGCGACGGCAGGCTCAGCTACACGGCGGCGACGGCGACCCGGCCGGCCCTCTACACCGGCCAGATCACCTACGACGGGACGTCCACCCCGCTGGGTTCGAGGTTCGCCCTGTCAGTGGAGTGGACCGAGGCCGGCGGGTTTCGGATCACGGACTGGCCGGCACTGCCAACCCTGCCCGACATCGACCTGGTCGGGCTGCTGGAGAGCATCGGCTCGGGCGACCCGTGTGGCGCCCTCGGCGCGCTCGGGATCGGCCCGGACCTCGTCACCGGCCAGTGCCGCACCAGCATCCGGCTGTCCCCGGTCCCCGCCGAGCCGGCCCGCCCGCCCGGTGCGGCGC
>NZ_JALKFU020001096.1 GCF_023242965.2 Frankia sp. AgKG'84/4 | reverse complement strand
GGCCGGGACCGGCGCGGCGGGCAGCGGGGCCACGGCGGGACCGAGCGGCGTCGACGGGCCCGCGGCGGGTCGTTCGCGGTGCGAAGCTGGTTCGGCCCCGACGCCGTCGACGGTTCCGGGGAGGGCCCCACCGAGGAGACGGCCCGTTCACTGGTGGAACGCTGCCTGCTCGCCGCCGACCTGCCGAGCCGTACCGACGACGACACGGCGCTGATAGCACTCACGACCCTGGCGGTGAACCCGCCGCTGTTGGAGCTGGCCCTGCCGGCCGTGGCGGCCTCGGCCGGCCAGGCTCGCATGGCTATCCGCACCGTCCTGATCGACTGCGGCATCGTCGCGGTCGACGACGCGACCCTGCTGGTCAGCGAGGTGGTGACCAACGCGGTCCTGCACGCCCGCAGTGACCTGGTGCTCCGGGCGTTCCTGGAGCCAGGCAGACTGCGGATCAGCGTCGAGGACCGCGAGGGCGCGCACCTGCCCCGGCCCGGTGCCGCCGCCGAGAACCGGCCCGACCCCGAGTCGGGCTGGGGCCTGTTGCTGGTCGAGGCGCTGTCGCTGGCCTGGGGGGTCGAGTCGACGGTGGGCGGCAAACGGGTCTGGTTCGACATCGAGGTCCCGGACCGGGCGTCCGGCGACCCACGGACCTCGCCCGCGTTCCCCGATCGACCCGTCGGCGGCGGCACGGGCGACCGGCTGCCCCCGGATCCGCCCGCGCAGAGCCGCGGCCGTCCCTGACGACGCGGCCGTCCCTGATGACGCGGCCGCGCGGTGTCAGCCGGCCACCGTGTGCTCAGCCGTGGAGTCGTCCGTCGTCTCGGCGACGCGGACGATGTTGCGCAGCATGCCCCCGAACACGGTGGCGTGGAACGGGCTGATCGCCCGCCAGTACAGCTGCCCGGGAAGCCCGCCGGGCAGGAAGATCGCCCGCTGCCGGTAGATGGTGGTGCCGTCGGCGTTGACCTCCGCGCGCAGCTCCAGCCACCCGTCACCGGGCATCTTCATCTCCGCCCGCAGCCGCAGCAGCCGACCCCGCTCGAGTTCCACGACCCGCCAGAAATCCAGCGCCTCGCCGACCTGCAGCCGCTGCGGGTCACGTCGCCCGCGCCGTGGCCCGACGCCGCCGACCAGGATGTCCAGCCATCCCCGGGCGGCCCAGGCGAGCGGCCAGGAGTACCAGCCGTTCTCCCCGCCAATGCCCTCGATGACCCGCCACAGCCGCTCTGGTGGCGCGGCGACCGCCCGTTCCCGTTCGTCGACGTAGAGCGCGCCGCCGGACCATTGTGGGTCGGTCAGCGCCGGTTCGCCGGGTGGCCGGGGAGCGCAGGTCCCGCCGGCGGCCGGTGCCCGCGCGGCGTCGCCGACCCGCGTGGTCCCGTCGAAGGGGGCGC
>NZ_JALKFU020001095.1 GCF_023242965.2 Frankia sp. AgKG'84/4 | reverse complement strand
GGCCCGGCCGGGCCCGCGCAGCCCACCGAGGACGCCGCCACCACCGGCGCCCCGGCGCCGGCCGCCGAGGCGGAGGTGGTCGAGGTGGTGGAGCGCACCCACTCCCCCGACCGTGCGCTGGCCCGTTCCCTGTTCGTCCGCCTCGCCGAGCTGCCCGAGGGCGACGCGGAGCGCGCCGCCATCCGCGACCAGCTCGTCCGCATGCACCTGCCGCTGGTCGAGTACCTCGCCCGCCGGTTCCGTAACCGCGGCGAGCCGCTGGACGACCTCGTCCAGGTCGCCACCATCGGTCTGATCAAGTCGGTCGACCGGTTCGACCCGGAGCGCGGGGTGGAGTTCTCCACCTACGCCACACCGACGATCGTCGGTGAGATCAAACGGCACTTCCGCGACAAGGGCTGGGCGATCCGCGTCCCCCGCCGGCTGCAGGAGCTCAAGCTCTCGCTGACCAAGGCGACCTCCGAGCTGTCCCAGACTCTGGGCCGCTCCCCCACGGTGAGCGAGATCGCCAAGCACCTGCAGATGAGCGAGGAGGAAGTCCTCGAGGGCTTGGAGTCGGCGAACGCCTACTCCGCGGTCTCGCTCGACGCGCCGGACTCCGGCGACGACGAGGCGCCGGCCGTCGCCGACACCCTCGGCGTCCAGGACGAGTCCCTGGAGGGCGTGGAGTACCGGGAGTCGCTCAAGCCGCTGCTGGAGAAGCTCCCGCCCCGGGAGAAGCGGATTCTCCTTCTCCGGTTCTTCGGCAACATGACCCAGTCGCAGATCGCCACCGAGCTCGGCATCTCCCAGATGCACGTGTCCCGGCTGCTCGCCCGCACTCTGGCCCAGCTGCGCCGCGGCCTGCTCGAGGACGGCTAGGTAACCGCTTCGCCAGGCGGGGTCGCCGCCCCGCCCGAACCGCCCGACCGGTGGGAGTTCACGTCCGCCGGGAGCGCCGGGTGGCAGGCCCCGCGCCGCCGCCCTCCGCGCCGTCACCGCGCGCGACCTGACCCTTCGCGTCGTCGGCCTCGTCCGCCGCCGGCCCGAACCCGCCCGCCGCCAACAACGCGATGATGATCACGATCGGGACGGCGAGCAGCGGAACGCCGTAGGCGTACACCCCGGCCTGCAGCAGGCCCCAGGCCACCGGCAGACAGAGAATCTGGACGACGAGGGTCGGCGAGCGCAACGACGCCGCCCGCCCCAGCACCCCCACCGCCAGCACGGCCACGCCGAGGCCGCCGATGATCGCGAGCACCCCGCCGGTCTCCGCCCGCGCGACGTCGTCGATGCCATTCCCGAGCCCTCGCAGCACCTGCAGCACGCCCAGCGCCAGCAGCACGAGCGCCTCGGCGGCGAGCAGCAGGCCGGCCACCCGGGCCGGGACGGACGCCGAGCGCCAGGCGGCGAG
>NZ_JALKFU020001094.1 GCF_023242965.2 Frankia sp. AgKG'84/4 | reverse complement strand
GGCATGCTGGTTCGCGGACACTAGCGTATCTTAACGTCCAGCTCTGCTTCGATGTGGGAGGCCTTCGAAGACTCACCCATACGCCAGTAGACGATTAAGCTCATGGCGATGCAAGCAGCTACGTAGAAGTAGAAGAGCGATTCGACTCCAATGTTCTTCAGCCATAACGCGATGAATTCCGCAGTCCCGCCGAACACCGCTACGGTGAGTGCGTAAGGGAGTCCCACGCCAAGGGCACGGATTTCGGTCGGGAAGAGCTCGGCTTTAACGATCGCATTGATGGAAGTGTAACCGGTGACAATGATGAGACCCACCATCATGAGCAAGAATGCACCGATAGGGCTTTTCGTGTTCTCCATGATCAGGAACAGCGGCACCGTCAGCACCGTTCCGAAGATACCGAAACTCATCAAAAGCGGACGCCGTCCAATCCGGTCAGACAGCATGCCGGCTAGCGGTTGCAGCACCACGAATACCAAGAGAGCAATAAAGTTAATCCAGCTGACGACCTCCTTTTGGAGGCCCACTGTATTCACCATGAACTTCTGTAAATACGTCGTGTAGGTATAGAAGGCGACGGTTCCGCCAACCGTTAGTCCGACCACTGTCAGCACCGCCTTAGGGTGCTTCATAAGAGCCCGAACGGTTCCAGCGCTCTCCCGGCTTTCAGAACCCATTTTTGAGAACTGCTCAGATTCGTCCATCGTGCGGCGCAGCCACAATACGGCCAATGCTCCCATTGCTCCGATGACAAAGGGAATACGCCAGCCCCAGGACATCATATCGGATTCGCTGAGCACTTGCTGGAGGATGATCTGGACACCCAGTGCCACCATCTGTCCGGCAACAAGAGTGACGTACTGGAAACTTGAGTAGAAGCCTCGGCGGCCGCTGCTGGCCATCTCGGACAGGTACGTTGCCGAGGTTCCATACTCTCCACCTAACGACAACCCTTGAAGCAGGCGTGCGAGAACCAGGATAATGGGAGCCAGCACACCAATGCTGTCATAACTTGGGGTGATGGCAATGATCAGAGAACCACCGGCCATGACGGTTATGGAAAGCGTCAGCGCGGCACGGCGGCCATGACGATCGGCGTAGCGGCCCATGAGCAGGCTCCCTATCGGCCGCATCAGGAAGCCGACGGCGAAGATTGCAGCCGTGTTGAGCAGTTGGCTTGTCGGGTCTCCCTTGGGGAAGAACTCTGACGAGAAATACACGGCGAAAGCAGAATAGACGTACCAGTCGTACCATTCGATCAGATTTCCAACCGAACCTTTGCAGATGTTGCCTGTGATGCGTCGATTATTTGCGCTCTCACCTGATTGAGTCATTGTTAAATCCTCCTTCTGAAGTGCCGGTGTTAGACACTGCATTATTGGCCTCGTCAACAC
>NZ_JALKFU020001093.1 GCF_023242965.2 Frankia sp. AgKG'84/4 | reverse complement strand
CCGTCGGCGTCCTGCGCCGAGCCCGGCGCCGAACCGGGCGGGCCGGATCCGCCCCCCGTCCAGCCGCCCGCATCGGCGGCGCCGGCCTTGCGCAACGCGAGGCGGACCCGCCCGGCGAGCTCCGCCGCCGCCTTGGTCGTGAAGGTCAGCCCGAGCACCTCCTCGGCGCGCACCTGGCCGGTGGACACCAGCCACACCACCCGGGCCGCCATCACCGACGTCTTCCCGGAGCCCGCGCCCGCGACGATCACCCCGGGTGCCAGCGGGGCGGTGGCCGCGGCGATCTGCTCGTCGGTGTACGGGACCTCCAGCAGATCCCGCAGGTCATCGGGGTCGAGCTGGCGACCGGCCGGGCCGCCGTCGCCGTCGCCGCCCGGGTCCGCGCCGAACCCGGGCAGCAGCGGCTGGCGCGGGATCGTCCCGCCCGTGCCGAGCGTGCTCATTCGATCACCTGCCGACCTTCGGGACGCGCCGGGCAGCTCGCCTGGAAGGTGCACATCGTGCAGTGGTCGCCGGGCGCCGGGCGGAACGCCTCCACGTCGATCGTCCGCACGGCGTCCGCGAGGATCTCGTCCATCCAGGTCGGCCCGTCGGCCGGCAGCGGCGGCTGGGCCTGCACCTTCGGCGGCCCGGTGACATCCTCGGGCAACCGCGGGGCCGAGTTCTCCCGGTTCCCGTCCAGGCGCAGGTGGACCAGCTCCGCCCCGCCCGGCACCGTCGACGCCCGGGAGCCGCCCACACCGCCGTCCCCGGCGGCGGCCAGGGCCTCGTCGAGGGCGCCGGATCGGACAGCGAGCTGGTAGCTGCCCAGCTGCGGATGTTCGGCGAGCTGCGCGGTGGTCACCGCCGTGCGGCCGGTCTTGAAGTCGATGACGTGCACCCGGCCGGTGTCGTCGAGTTCGAGGCGGTCGATGAAGCCGCGCAGCAGCACCTCCCGGCCGGCGACCGCGAGCTGGCAGGTGAAACGGACCTCGGCGTCGACGACGCGCCGGCCCCGTTCGGTGGCGTGCCAGTCCAGGAACCGGGCGAGTGCCTCGCGGGCGGCGTCGCGTTCCTGGTCGCTGCGCCAGCGGGCCTCGTAGTCCAGATGCCGCCACACCGTGTCCAGCCGGGCGTCGAGGGCTGCCAGGTCCGCCGGGGTGCGGCCGGTGGTGACCTCGTCGGCGAGGGCGTGCACGACCCGGCCGAAGCCCTGCGCGGTGGTCGCGACGGTGACCGCGTGCGCCTCGTGCTCCAGGAACCAGCGCAGCGAGCAGGTACCGATGCTGGCCAGCGACGACCCGGACAGCCGCAGCGGCGCGCCGGGGGCGACGACCGGGACGTCGGACTCGGTCACGTCCAGCAGCCCCCACCAGGTCCGCGGATGCGCGGCGGGGACCAGCGGGCGGTGCTGGTC
>NZ_JALKFU020001092.1 GCF_023242965.2 Frankia sp. AgKG'84/4 | reverse complement strand
TACCAGCAGATCGGCCGGGCCGGGCGAGCGGTCGATGCCGCGGAGGTCATCCTGCTGCCCGCCACCGAGGACCGGGAGCCCGTCGTCGTCGTCAACGGCGCGCTGACCGCCCGGGTTGTGATCGGCGCCGACGGCGCGAACTCGGTGGTGCGCCGCGCGCTCGGGCTCGCGGCGAACCCGCCGGAGGCCATGGCGATCGCCGTGCGCGCCTACGCCGACCTGCCCGCCGACGGCCGGCCGTCGGAACAGTTCATCCACATGACGGACGTGGGCTGGCCCGCCTACGCCTGGTCCTTCCCGATCGGCGACGGCCGGACGAACATCGGCTACGGCATGCTGCGCTCACAGCTCGGCGCCGGCGCCGACGGGGCCAGCGCGAAGAGCGTGCTGCACCGGACCCTGGCCGGCATGCTGCCGCAGAGCCCCGCCGATCCGGCCACCCTGCGGGCCCACCATCTGCCGTTGTCGACCCACCGGCCGCGGCAACCGAACGGACCGGTCCTGCTCGTCGGCGACGCGGCATCCCTGATCAACCCGCTGACCGGCGAAGGGATCTACTACGCGCTGCTGTCCGGTTCGCTGGCGGGCCGCGCGGCGGTCACGTCGACGCCGGCCACCGCCGGCCGGCAGTACCGGCGCTCACTCGACGGGGAGCTGGGCCGGCACCTGCGGCACACCACGCTGCTCGCCGGTCTCGTCGGCCGCAGCCGCACGATGATGGACGGCGCGGTCCGGGCCGCCCGCACCCGCACCGAGCTCTACGACACCCTCGTCGAGATCGGCCTGGGGCGCGGGACGATCCCGGCGAGCACCCTGACTCGGCTGGCCGTGCGGCGCACGGTGGCCGGCCTGCGCTGAGCGGCGGCTCCGACCTACCCGACCGGGTCCAGTGCCGCCACGCGGACTCCGGCCACTCGCCGGCTGCGGCCACCGGGCGTTAGGGGCCGAGATAGGGCACGGCGGAGGTCAGTCCGACGATGGCCGCTCCGAGGCCCAGCAGCAGCGCGGTGTCGAACAGCCGCCCGCGCACGACGAGCAGCCCGGCGCGGCGCGCCGGCAGCGCGAGGCGCCCGAGCCCCGCGAGGATCAGCATCACCCCGACCGTGAACAGCCCGCGCCGCCAGCGGTCCTGGGTGACCAGTACGAATCCGGCGAACACACCGATGAGGATCACGGTGAACAGGGCTTCCCGCCGCAGCCAGTCGACGAGGCTCGGCCGCCTCGCCGCCGGTGCCGCCGCGGTGCCGAGTTCCGCTCCGCGCCCCTCGGTGGGCCCCGACGGACCCTGGGCGGCCGTGCCCCGCGGCACCGGCCCGTACCGGCCCGCATCATCACCGGGGATCCGCGACGCCGGGCGGGATGACGCGGCCGGGAACGCCTGCGGCGGCGGGCCGGGCCGGGTCCGCGGCCGCGGGCGAAGGT
>NZ_JALKFU020001091.1 GCF_023242965.2 Frankia sp. AgKG'84/4 | reverse complement strand
AATTATAAAGATTGTTTTTTTTGGGGGGGAGGGTTTATTTTTTTTAAACACACGGGCGGGGGGGGGCCGGCCCCCCCCCCGTCAGGGGTGGGCACGCGCTCCGGCGCTGCACGGTTGCTGTCGGGCTTCGTGGTACGGCTCCTCGTCATGCTGGGCGGACGGACCAGGGAGATCGTGTCGGTCTCCCGTGAGCGTTCCACCGGGGGCTCCGAGCGGGCGCCCGGTAGTCCCGGGGCGAACCGGGCGGTGCCCTCGGCCGGCGTCGCGCTGGGGGACGTCGACGGCGACGATACGGCGGCCGGGCCGAGTTTGCGGGTAGCGGAGCCCACATCCGCGCCACGGGTCCCGCCATCGGCGGTACGAGCCGTCCCGGATGGGGACACCTTCGCCCCCGCGCCGTCCCGGACGGGTATTCCCGAGCCGGGCCGATCCTGATCGGCCCGGCTGGCGACGCCGCCGGCGCGGTCGGCACGGCCACGATCCGAGCGGCTGCGATCCGACTGGCTGCGATCCGACTGGCTGCGATCCGGGAGGCTGCGGTCGGTTCCGCCGCGGTCGGCACCGTTTCGCCCCGCCGCGGGCGCGGCGGGCGCGGGGCGGGATCCAACTGGCCCGGGAATCGATCCCGCCGACTCCGGGGAGCCGCCGCCCGATCGCCCGGCGCGGCCGGGTCCAGTGGCGGCCCGTGAACCCGAGCCCGACGGCCCCGCGGCCGCCGACCTCGAACCGGCGGAAGCCGAACCGGACGACCTCGAGCTGGAGACGGCCGAGCTGGCGGCGACCGAACCGGAGGACGCCGAGCCGGAAGGGGCCGGATCGGCGGGAGCTGGATCCGCCGGTTTGGAAAGGGATGCCTTGGCTCCGCCCGCCGCCGAGCCAGCGGGCGGGGCATCCGCCCGGCTCTGGTCCGGCCGTCCGGAGCGGGGCGACGGATCCGTCGAGGGTCGACCGGATGGTTCGAAGAAGGGGTTCCTGGCAGCCGCCTCGGACCGCTTCGCCCGGTTGGCACCGGATGCGGCGGCCTTCGGTTCGCCGTCGGGGGTGCCCGCGACGGCGGGCGCCGACAGCAGCGCCGTCTCCTCGCCGTCCCCGCCCTCGCCGGAGCGGCGGGGAAGGTCGGCGCCGGGCCCCGGTCCGCCGGTCCTGCCTGGGCCGGTGCCACCGCCCGGACCGGCGGGTTCAGTGGAACCGCGCCGCACCGCCGGCCGGTCATCCTGACTGTCGCTCACGGACTACTCCCGGTTCGCTCCTGGGCGGCGTACGCGGGTCGTGCGCACACCCGATGCAGGCTCCACTGCGTCGCCTCGACACCTGTGGCCGGGGGGGGGGGGGGGCCCCCCCGCCCCCCCCCCCCCACCCCCCCACCCCCGCCCCCGCGCACCATTCCACGGCCACCCAGAACTCACGGGGCTCCGTGTAAAACGCC
>NZ_JALKFU020001090.1 GCF_023242965.2 Frankia sp. AgKG'84/4 | reverse complement strand
GGCGCGCCTAACGTCCTTGAATATGTCACCGGTGTAACAACCTGTTGTGGCTACTTTCGGGCGATCTGCTCGGAGGAGAGCCTGGCGGACCTGCTGGGTGAACTGTCCGAGCTGATCGGCCTGGAACGGGTCAAGCAGGACGTCGGCGCGCAGGTCAAGTTGATGCGGACGGTCCGGCGCCGGCAGGAGGCCGGGCTGCCCGCGCCGCCGCTGAGCCGTCATCTGGTGTTCGCCGGCAATCCGGGGACGGGCAAGACGACGGTGGCCCGGCTCTACGGTCGGCTGCTCGCCGCGCTCGGCGTGCTCGAACGCGGTCACCTCGTCGAGGCCGACCGCTCGGACATGGTCGGCGAGTACGTCGGACACACCGCGCCGAAGACCCAGGCGGTGTTCCGCCGGGCGCTCGGCGGGGTGCTGTTCATCGACGAGGCCTACTCGCTGGTGCCGCACGGGCTGGGCAACGACTTCGGTGCCGAGGCGATCGCGACGCTGGTCAAGCTGATGGAGGATCACCGCGACCGGATCGTGGTGATCGTGGCTGGCTACCCGGCGGAGATGGGCCGGTTCGTCGCGTCCAATCCGGGGCTGGCCTCCCGGTTCGCCCGGGTCATCACCTTCGACGACTACGGCAGCGCGGAACTCGTCCAGATCGTGACCGCCCAGTGCCGCATCCACGAGTACGAACTGCCCGACCCGACGCTGGACGCCCTCGACGCCTACTTCGCGGCGCTGCCCCGCGACCGCGGGTTCGGCAACGGCCGCCTCGCCCGCCAGGTGTTTCAGCAGATGACGGAGAGCCAGGCCCAGCGGGTAGCGGAACTCGACGTGGCGACCACGCAGGACCTGCGTCGGCTGGAACCCGCGGACCTGCCCGCGGCGGTGGTCGCGGCGAACGACGGCTGAACAAGCAATGGCCGGGGAATGTCCGCGCACCGACCGCAAAGTAGACGAAAGCACGTTACAAGACGAATTAATGACATATCGCTAGGCTGGCGCTGCGTGGCCGACCACCCGCACAGGGCGCACGGTGAAGGTCTCGCGGAGGAGGGCCGGCTCGATGACGAACCCCACCGCCGGCCCCGACCGGCCGTGGGCCGGCGAACCCGCGGCCGGTGTCGTCCAGACCCTGTTCGGCGAGCATGCCGCGGACCTGCTCGGCTACGCCCGGCGCATCAGCCCCGAGGACCCCGGCCAGGCCGAGGACCTGGTGCAGGAGACGTTCCTGCGCGCCTGGCGCCACCGCGAACGGCTCGCCGTCCACGCCAACGCCCGCGCCTGGCTGTTCCAGGTCGCCCGCAACCTCGCCGTCGACCGGCACCGCCGCCGCGCGGCCCGCCCGGCCGCGGCGGCGCAGCACTCACCATCTGCTCTACGACGAGCTCGAGGCGATCGAGAAGCCGATCGTGGTGGCGGCCCAGGGCATCTGTCTG
>NZ_JALKFU020001089.1 GCF_023242965.2 Frankia sp. AgKG'84/4 | reverse complement strand
CGGTCATCCGCCGCACGTGGCCGCCTGCCCGCCGGCGCACCCGATCGACCCGTCGCGCACCGGTGCGACGGCCGAGCGGGTGCTGCGCCAGCTGAGCCGGGACCGGCGCACATTGGCGCTGGTCCTCCTGCTCCCGCCGGTGCTCCTGCTGACGCTGCGGCTGCTGTTCCACCGCTCGCCCGCAACGTTCGACCGGGCCGGTCCCGCGCTGCTCGGGATCTTCCCGCTGATGACGATGTTCTTCGTCACCTCCGTCGCGATGCTGCGCGAGCGGACGTCCGGGACGCTCGAACGGCTGCTGACCACCCCCGTCGGCCGGGGTGACCTGCTCGTCGGCTACGGCCTGGCGTTCGCCGTGATCGCCGCGGCGCAGGCGGCGCTGGCCACCGCCCTGACGGTCGGCCCGCTCGGCCTGACCGTCCGCGGGTCGGCGGCGCTGCTGTTCGTGGCGGCGATCCTCAGCTCGTTGCTGGGGACGGCGCTCGGGCTGTGGATGAGCGCGTTCGCCCGCACCGAGTTCGAGGCCGTGCAGCTCATCCCGGCCGCGTTGATCCCGCAGTTCATGCTGTGCGGCATCCTGGTACCGCGGCACACCATGCTGCCGGCGCTGGACCGGCTTGCCACCGTCATGCCGATGACGTATGTCGTCGACGCGATGGCGCGGCTGACCACGATGCGCAACGTCGATCGCTGGCTGGCCCGGGACATCACGATCGTGACCGGCTGCACTCTGGCTGCCCTCGGTCTCGCCGCCGTGACACTGCGCCGCCGCCATCCCTGATGCACCGCCCGCCGGCGCCGTCCGTCCAGAAGGACACCAACGATCGCCGGATGCCCTGCGGTTGTTAGGATCTGGGTGCCCCCGCGCGGGGTCACCCGCGTCCTCGTGGGAGATCCCGCGGCGCGCGTGCGCCCAACCCGCTGGCGGGCGTCGCTGCCCGATAGCACCCTTCGGCGCGGGCAGGTCCGGCCGGCCCCGCCCGGGTGGGCAACCTTGCCCGAGCTACCATCCAAGTGCCAGCTGCCAAGCCGGTGATGTCACGGCGTATGCCCGGAATACGCGTGCGGACGACCTCGCGATCGTCCGGGTGGTACCGCCGGCCCAACTCGGACAGATACGGCAGGGAGGACGGTCGGCGGTGGATGGATGAGTCCGGCCACGGATCGTCATCCGACAACGATCAGCGCGATCGTGCTGTCCGGCGGCCGGTGATGACCGGACCCGACCGGGCCGCCCCCGCGCAGCCGCCCCGGCCCACCGACCCCCCGCCGCAGCGCGGCCCGGCACCCGCCGATCACGGCACACCCTCCGCCGGCGCCCCGGACGGTGCTGGCCACCCTGAGGGTGCGCCACCACGACCCGCAGCGGGGCCGACCCGACCCGTGCCAGCTCTCCCCGGGCCGGTGCCGAATCCGCCGCCAGTGCCTGGGC
>NZ_JALKFU020001088.1 GCF_023242965.2 Frankia sp. AgKG'84/4 | reverse complement strand
GGGTGGCCGCGCCGCAGGCGTAGGCCAGGGGCAGCGCGGTGTGCAGCCAGACCAGCGGGCTGAGCGCGACGAGGGCCGCCGCGAGAACACCGGTCGGCGCGTCGTCGAACAGTTCGCGGGCCAGCCGGTAGGTGCCGGCGACCCAGCCGGCCCCGACGAGGGCCGGCGCCACGGCCATCGTGGCGAACAGCGCCTGGGACGCGGCGAGCAGCGCCGGCCAGCCGGGCAGGTACTTGGTGAACAGCCGGCCGTCGTGCTCGCCGGTGAGCCAGGGCCGCGCGAACGGCTCCCAGGTGGCGGCGTCGAGGGTGAGCTCGCCGCGCAGCAGCATCTGGGCCTGCAGGACGTAGGCGGCCTCGTCGGCGTCGCCCGATCCGTACCGGTAGAGCGTCGCCTGCAGGACGAGGCTCGCGGTGAACGAGCCGGCGCACAGCAGCGCGACAAGCCAGCCTGCGCTCCACCGCGGGCGGGTGATCCGCCGGGGCGCCGGGTCGCCGCCACCGGCCCGGCGTCGGGGGCGAACGAGCCGGGGCACGGGCAGCGTCCGCTGGGTGGGGACGAGGGTGTCGGCCGGTGCCGGTGGGCGCCGGGGCATCGCCACCGCGCAGGGCCCGTTGGCACGTGCCGTCCGCGTCCGCGCTTGCCCACCGCCGCGCATCCCGCCCCGTCCCCGGCCTGACCGTCCCGATGTGCACCGAACCGCCCGACTTTCGCCATGCTCACGGTCGGTATGTGCGTCATCAGGGTAGAGGCAGGGATTGGGGGTGTTCGCCCCCAGGGGTCCCCGCTGGTGCCCGTCGTGCGCGCCGAGCGCCGTGCCGGCGGGGAGATCCGGTCGCTGGCCGCGGTGGTCCGAACCGGCCTGCGCCGCGGACCCCACCGGGGGGCGAGGGCGATCGCCGCAGGTACCGGCCGGTGCGGCCAGGCCCGGACCGGCCAGGGAAGATCATCCGCTGCGCGGGGCGAGGAACGGCGGGAGGGCGTCGCCCCGGTGGGCGCCCCGCGCCCACCGGTAGTCACCAGTCCCCGCGGGTATCGGGCAGGCGCTGTCGGTCGGGCACGGGGCGGTGATCGTCGCGCCGGCGGCGAGCAGGGCACCGCGGGCGGCGAGGACCCTGGCGTAGCCGGCCGGGGTGCCCGCGTCGATGATCACCAGGTCGCCGGCGGTGACCCGCTACCAGGCCGCCAGCGCGCGCTCGCGGGCGTCTTCGGGCAGTTCGCCGAGCAGGTAGGCGGCGACGGTGAGGTCCGCGCGGACGTCGGGCGGGTCCTCGGCGCCGACGTGGTGCCAGCGGGCCGCGCGCAGCATCACCGGCGCGCGGTCGCGGGCGAGGCGGCGGCCGGTCTCGATCATCAGCGCCGAGCGTTCGACGAGGCGGGTCAGTTCCCGGGCCGGGGCGGGGTCGGCTCCGGTGGCCGCGAGCAGGTCGGCGGGGCCGGGGC
>NZ_JALKFU020000093.1 GCF_023242965.2 Frankia sp. AgKG'84/4 | reverse complement strand
ACCGCCCGGCGAGCTACCCGCGCGGCGCGCTGCCGCCCGGCGCCGAATGGCGCGCCGCCGTCGTGCTGCACCGCGACGAGGAGGCCGATCTGCGCCCGGTCCGCGCCGTCGACCCGCACCGTGGCCACGCGGACGGCGACTGCGGCTGCATGTTCGCCGAGATGCGGCGCATCGAGGACGCCTGCCGGGACCGGGAGCGCTGGCTGACCACGCTGCTGGCCGAGCTGACGACCGCCGTCCTCATCGCCGACCGGGACGGTGCCGTCGTCGCCGTCAACCAGCTCTACTGCGACCTGTTCGACCTGGCCGAGTCACCCGTCGACCTCGTCGGCACGGACTGCCGCCGGCACCTGCGGCCCCGCGCCGGGCTGGTTGACGACCCGTCCGGCTTCGCGGCCCGGCTCGACACCCTGCTGCGGCGGCGCCGAACCCTTCGCCGCGAGGCGGTGATGTTCGCCGACGGAAGGGTCTTCGAACGCAGCCACGTCACGCTGACCGCGATCGACGGCTACCGCGGCCATCTGTGGCTCTACAGCGATGTCACCGACCGCCGGATCCTCGAAGCCGAGATCGAGGGACTGATCTCGGGGCTGTGAACGCCGGCGGGTGGGGTCGGGCCCGGCGGGGGCCGGGGCGGCGGGGCCGCCGGCGCGGCCGGCGACCACGGCGACACCGATCCGGCCGAGGATCGTGACCACGCACACCGCCGCGGCGCTCAGCGCCCGCCGTGCGGCGCCCCGCCAGCTGGCGGCGGTCGCGGCGACCAGGACGATCACCGCGAGCGCACCGAGCCCGCCGACCAGGCCGTGGGTCGCGCCGTCGAACGCGACGGTGCCCCCGGGCCCGTCGGCGACGCGCAGGACGGTGCCGGGCAGGCCGTCTCCGCCGAGCCGACCGGGGTGGCCCGGCGGCGACGCGACGACGTCCCAGCCACCGAGCCACGAGCCGCTCGTACGGGCCAGCGCGAGCGCCGGCCACGCCAGCCAGTCGGACAGCCGGCGGACCGCGCCGGAGGTCAACGGCGCGAGGACGAGCAACCACACCGTGAGCGTCACGCGTTGGCGCCACAGTGCGCGGGTGCCGAACACGAGCGTGATCGCCCCCGCCGCGAGCAGCGGCAGGGCGAGCAGGTCGGCGTGCGCGTTCCAGTACCGGTCGTCGAACCGCGCTGGCGGCACCGACAGCTCCGCGGCGGCCAGCGCCAGCAGCGGCAGGCCGACCAGATAGTCAACCTGCCGATCATGGATGGCCGGCTCGCCGGGTGGGCGGCGGGCGCGGGCAAGCAACGCGAGACCGCCGGCGAGGGCGGCGGTCAGGCGGTAGGAGATCGGGCTCTGCGCCTCGGTGACGTCCCAGAGCCGGGGCAGGCTGCCGGACAGCCCCAGCGTCGCCGCCGCCGCGACCCACAGCCCGCGCGCCAGCGGTCGCCACCGGAAGGTGACCCGCGCCGGCCCGCGCCGGCTGGCCGTCCGGGTCCCGGTGGGAGAGGTGATCGCCGCGCCGGGAGAGGTCGATGCGGCCTCGTCCAACGGCTCCAACGGCAGCGTTCTCGCCGGGTCGCCGATGCCGGGCCGGGAGCGGGGAGCGGGCACCTCGCCGGGGTGAGACCGGGTCTGTGGCCCCGCCCCGGCGTCCGGTGATGTCCTCGCGGTGGTGTCCGGATCACGGGCCGAAGGTAGATCGCTTCGCGCTGAAGGCACGCGTGTCTCCAATCGCACACGTCGCTGGCATCGTGGGCGGAAAAAGAGGCCGGTACGGTTGCCCGCGTTGTTTTCGGGGCTGTGGCGCCGGCCGGGGAAATCGGGTCGACGTCGACATGGCCGCGCCAGCGGGACGGCGTCCATCTCGAGGGAGAACCGGCCTCGGTATAAAAAAATGCAGACGATTAGTGTCGTCTACCCGCGCGGGCCAACTGCTGGACCCCTGGACGGCATGAATTCGACGCCGGGGATGCCATGTGGCTGGGTCGAAGTGCGAGGAAGCTGTGTACGCTGGCGAAGCAGGACTGCCGGCGAATCAGCTACAGAAGTGCATTCCCTGGCGTCGCTGGGCGAGCTGCTGCGCGGTCAACATTGTTACCCCCGGACATATGTGGCGCCGTGCGGCACCGCGGCGTTCGACGCCGGTACACTCGCATGCTAGTGACCAAACGGTGAAAGTCAAGCCTACGTCATGGTTAAACCCGGGAAATGCTGCAGGAATGTTGTCCTGGAGTGGCATCGATAATCTCTCCGATAAATGGACGAGATTGGACATAGACGCCTTCTGTTGCGCGCGGAGAAACCCTGCGGCGGCAGGTGAGTCCCGGAGCCTGGCAAATGCATCGCTCGTTACAGTGTGGCGCATGGCACGGCCTGCTGACTCCGCCCGGGCCCCGTCGCCCTGGCGCCGGGCAACCGGGCGCCGAACCCGCTTCGATGGCATGAAGGCGAGCGGGCCGGCGCGGATCGGTTCGATGGTGCGCGTCCGACCCGGGTGGGACGGCCTTCGGCGCGGGTGCAACGCCGCCCAGCGGCGCGGGAGGCGGCTCGCGGCGGCCGTCCGGCGCCGCGCCGGCCGGCTCCTGCTGGTCGGCGTCCTCATCACGATCGGGCTCGCCAGCAGCGCGGCGGGGGAGGAGTACGCCTTCGTCGCCACCTCCGGCGGCCGGTTCACCCTCGACGGTGGCCCTGCCCGCCTCGCCGGGCTGAACGTGTGGAACGCCAACGAGAATCCGCAGTCCCGCCGCGACTGCGGAACGCCGCCTGACCTCTCCGCCGCCGGCAGTGAGTTCGGACCGGGTATGCGGGCCGTCCGGATCTGGTATTTTCAGCGGCTCGCGACCACTGCGGACGGCGTGCGCGACTGGACGACGTTCGACAACACGCTGCACGCGGCCGCGATGAACCATCTCCGGGTGATCGCGGTGCTCGGCAACCAGTGGGCCGACTGTGAGGGATACGACTCGGCGCAGGCCGGCTACAAGACGGACCAGTGGTATCGCGAGGGCTACTGGCGGGATCACCCGCCCGGTCAGCCCGCGTCCTATCTGGAATGGGCCCGGGAGGTCGTCGGTCGTTATCGGAACGACCCCACGATCATGCTGTGGCAGCTGGTGAACGAGCCGGAGGACTCGGTCGCGCTCGGTGGTTCCTGCCCGTCGGATGCCAGCGAGGTGCTGCGCGCGTTCGTGCGGCACGTCGGCCAGCAGATCAAGGCGATAGACCCGCGGCATCTGCTCGGCATGGGCACCGTCGGCAGCGGGCAGTGCGGGACATCGGGCGGTGAGTACGTCGACCTCAACGCCGACCAGTACATAGACGTCGCCGATTACCACGACTATTCGCTGGACGTCGTGCCGGGGGACCAGTGGAACGGCCTGGCGACG
The DNA here is from genome assembly GCF_023242965.2 of Frankia sp. AgKG'84/4. Classification (GTDB taxonomy): domain Bacteria; phylum Actinomycetota; class Actinomycetes; order Frankiales; family Frankiaceae; genus Frankia. The sequence goes on along the minus strand of NZ_JALKFU020000093.1, from coordinate 9,848 downwards.
CGGGCCCGCGAAATGAGCGAGCTGGGCAAGCCGCTGATCATCGGGGAGATGGGGGTCATCCCCAGTCAGGTCGGCGGTGTGCAGGCGCGCGCGGCGCTCATCGGCAGCAAGATCTACGCCGATTTCCAGCTCGGCGTGCAGGGCGCGCTGCTGTGGGCCTGGCGGCCGGCGGCGCTCGGCGGCACGAATCCCGACGGCTACGACATCGGGCCGGGCGATCCGGTGCTGGACCAGCTCACCAGCCTGACGTCCTGACCAGGCGGTCGCGGGCCGCCGCCCCGAACCAACCTGGCCACACCGCCACCTGTGCCGTACCCCACCCGTGCGGGCGGTCTCGTTGCGCTGCCGCGCTGTGGCCTATGGTGCCGAAGTGACCCGGTCCCCGAACCCGCAGCCCCCCCGGCCGGACGAAGGCGGCGGCGTCCCGGTCGGGCGGGAACGCCGCTTTCCGCCGCCGGAGCAGTTCCGCGGGCCCGTCGTCGCCCGTCGCGGCCAGGTCGAGCGTGCCACCACCGACCAGCGGCTGCTTGACACCCGTAGCCCGTCCGGGTTCGTGCACAGCGACCCGTGGCGGGTGCTGCGGATCCAGAGCGAGTTCGTCGAGGGCTTCGGGCTGCTCGCGGAGTTGCCGCGGGCGGTCACCGTGTTCGGCTCGGCGCGCATCCCCCCCGAGGACCCGATCTACGCGCAGGGCCGACGCCTGGGTGCCGGCCTCGCCGAGGCCGGCTTCGCCGTCATCACCGGCGGCGGTCCAGGCACGATGGAGGCGGTCAACCGCGGCGCCCAGGAGGCGGGCGGCCTTTCCGTGGGCCTCGGCATCGAGCTTCCGTTCGAACAGCGGCTCAACGACTGGGTCGACCTCGGCGTGAGCTTCCGCTATTTCTTCGTGCGCAAGACGATGTTCGTCAAGTACGCGCAGGCTTTCGTCATCCTGCCCGGCGGGCTGGGCACCCTCGACGAGCTGTTCGAGGCCCTCACCCTCGTCCAGACCGGCAAGGTCACCCGGTTCCCGGTCGTCCTCATCGGCTCCGACTACTGGTCCGGGCTGATCGACTGGCTGCGGGAAACCGCCCTGCGGGCCGGTCTCATCAAGGAGACCGACCTGCACATCATGTCGGTCACCGATGATGTGGACGAGGCGGTGCGCATCGTCGTGGCGGGAACGGCCGGCCACCGTGAGCCGCCCGGGGCGGAGCTGCGCACGCCGTGAACATCTGCGTGTACTGCGCGTCGTCCACGGAGATCGACCCGGCCCACGTGGCGCTGGCCGCCCGGACGGGCGCGGCCCTCGCCCGCCGCGGCCACACGCTGGTCTCCGGGGGCGGGTCTGTCTCGTGCATGGGCGCGGTCGCCGAGGGCGCGCGGGCCGGCGGCGCCCGCACCATCGGGATCATCCCGCGGGCGCTGCACGCGCTGGAGATCACCGACGAGGAGTCGGACGAGCTGATCGTCACCGCGACGATGCGCGAACGCAAGGCGCTCATGGACGAGCGCGCCGATGGCTTCCTCGCTCTCCCCGGCGGCCTCGGGACGTTGGAGGAGCTGCTGGAGATCTGGGTGGCCCAGGTGCTGGGCCTGCATGCCAAGCCCGTGGTCGTCCTCGACCCCGGCGGGGTGTTCACGCACCTGCGGCTGCTGGTCGACTCGCTGGTCGACGGCGGCTTCGTCCGCGTCGCCGCTCGAGACGCCGTGATCTGGGCCACCGATCTCGAGGAGGCACTCGACGCGCTGGAGGCCGGCGTCGCCCCGCCGCCCGCGCCCACGGCGGGCGAGATCGCCGAATCCGACTGAGCACGGCCGGTCGCCGGGGGGGGGCGCGGCCGCCCCCCGGCCCGGTGCTCCGGTCAACGCGAGGTCAGTGTCGGAAGACCTGGCGAAGGCTGTCGATGAGCGACTCCGGCTCCTCGATTCCGACGGAGATGCGGAGCATGTCGCGGTGCAGGCCGCGCTCTCGTAGCTCCTCCCGGCCGGCGACGGTGGCGAGCATGTCGTTGTGCGCGATGAAGACCTGGGGTGAGGCCATGGTGAAGTCGGCCCCGAAGCTCGGGCCCTTCGGGAAGGGCAGCGGATCGTAGATTTGCTCGATCGGCACCGCGAGGTCGAGCAGGACCAGGCCGCCCGGTGAGGAGGGTGCGCGATGGATCTTCGTGTAGTTGCGGGCGGATCGGTCGCTGTAGGCCCACGCGACGCGGCGGACGGCATTCTGGGCTTCGAGGAACTCGACCACGGCCATGGTGTTGCGGTTCACCTGCCTGATGCGCGCCTCATAGCCGGGTATTCTCGCCGCGACCCGCGCCGCATCCCGGCTGAACGGGCGGTCACCATGCTCGTGCAGGCCAGCGCGAAGTTCGCCCGCGAAGGGCGATGCCGCATTGACGACCGCCGCGCCCATCAGGACGTCGGCGGATCCCGTCGCGTACTTGGTGAGGCTTTCGCAGGTCACGTCGGAAAAGGATAGGACGTCGACGTTCCAGGGCGTGCCGATGCTCGTGTCGAGCACCACAGCGGCGCCGATCCGGTCGGCGACCTCCCGCACGGCGGCGACGTCCGGCGTCTGCAGCAGAGGATTGCTGGGAATCTCGCCGATGATGCCGGCGAGGTCGCCGGCGTGGGCGAGTGCCGTAGCCACGATCGCTTCGGTGTCACTCGGGTCGGGGATGACGATCCGGTCGGCGTCGGAAAGGCGCTTCTCGAAGATGCTCATCGTGTCGAAGAAGATCCAGCCGAGCTGAAGCCAGAGTTTCCGGCCGCGCTCGTGCTGGACCCGCGTCAGCGTTTCCACGGCCGCGGCCACGGCATTCATGCCGCTGTTGTGGAGAAACACGTCGGCGGCGTCGCGCGCGCCGTAGGCCCGCGCCAGCTCCGCGCTGATCGCGTCCTCGGGTCGGTCCGGGGCGAGCGGCTCCTCCTGCTGGGTCGGGAGCGCGCGGCAGCGGACGAGAACGCCCTCCGCCTCGCGCGAGGAGAGATGGCAGCCGGTGTGCTTCACGAACTCGCGCACCCGCTCGGCGGCGGCCGTGTCGCCCCTGGCCGCCACCGCGTTCACCCCCTCGGCGACGAGGACACTGGAACGGGGCAGGCCCGCGTAGGCGGCCGCTGCGGCCGCCGCCCGGGCTGTGCGGACCAGCACCAGGTCGTGGACCGGTGTGCCGAGGCGCCCGCTGAGAAGAAGAGCCAGCTCCGCGACATAGCGGTGGGTGCGAAACCGTGGATAGCCCGCGGTGACGTGACGAAGGGTCTTCTCGTCGGCCGACTCGAAGCCGATGACGTCGGCCACCGTCGGCAGGGATACCGACACCGAGTGAACGGAACCCGGGATCGTCTGGCCCAACGGGAGCGGCTGAACACACCGGGTGCGCTGGATCTCCACCTCAGCGGGTCTCACCTCACAGACCCACGAGCTTCTGCACGCCGTCCCAGTATCGTTCCACGTGCGCCAGGAAGTCGAAGGTGCCGGCCTCGAACTCCCGGCGGGTGTCGGCGGAGTGCACGTAGGGCGCGCTGGCGTTGAACACGGAGTTGCTGTGGCCCACCTCGACGTCGATGTGGATGGTCCAGAAGTGCCTGGTCCGCGCGTCGTAGCCCTGGTTCTGGAGGCCGTCGTTGATCTTCGAGACCATGATGGAGGACATCGTCTCGTCGGCGTACAGGGCGCCGAGAGACTTCTCGATGGAGCCCTCCGTGTAGAGGTGCCGGATGCGTTCGTTGAGCTCGACGGTGACGTCGAGCGGCTGGTAGCCCCGGATGAACTCCATGTCGATCCCGAGGCTGGCCAGGAACTCCTCGAACAGGGCGGAGTGGGTCTGCTCGGAGGTCACCTCGTCGGCGGCGTTCAGGACGATCGCGCGCAGGATCGTCTCGTCGCGCGTCTTCATCGCCATGCCGGTGATGTAGAAGGGCAGGTGGCGAAAGAAGTAGTAGCACTCGGCGTAGAGGTGACGTTCCTGCTCTGGGGTGAGGGTCGTGGTCCGGTACCGGTTGAGGAACGGATGCTCCACCGCGCGATGGTCGGCGATACGAACAAGGAGGTCGTCGAGATACGTCTTGATCGACGGGTCGTCGACGGAGACGCGTCGCCGGACCCCCGCCTCGACGTGATCGAAGCTCGCCCACGTGGGGCGGGCCTCCCTGGCTTCCCTGCTCACTTCAGTCACTGATCTTCTCCTGTTCGTCCCGGATGCTGACCGCCGCGGTGACTTCCGCGTTGTCCCACCAGCGGTCGTTCTCGGTGAAACTGCGCTGAAGGTCCCGGTCGGCGGCCCAGGTCATGTTGAGGATCACCCGCACGGCGTCCTCGCGAAGGGGGATGGTCCGGTGGAGGGTCGTGTCCGTCCGGAGCAGGTAGACGTCGCCGGGTGCGAAGTAGTAGGTGTTGATCGGGTTCTCGACGAGATACTGATTGATCTTTGGGTCGGCCTTGTTCCACGTGGTGTGGGCGATGCACTGCAACAGCCCGCCGATCTCGAGCGGCGGTGCTTCCGGGACCCAGATCAGCGCGTAGCTGAAGTCTCCCCAGTGCCAGCCGTGCGTGTCTCCCTTCCTTTCGTGCCTGGTGATGAGGAACTCCTCATCCTTCTTCGGGCAGGGATACAGCTTCTCCCCGACGATCGCCTCCAGCGTTGCCAGCAGCTCGGTGTTCCGGTAGAGCGCGGCGATCGGCTCGCTCTGCGCCACGATCTCGCTCGGCACCACGGACATGGAGCGGCGGGTGAAGCCGGTGGTCGCGAGCCTGAGGTCACGACGCTCGGAATACTCCGCGAGCAGGCGGTTGGCCTCGGCCCGGATCAGCGCGTGCGTTTCCGGGCTGATCAGGTCGGTGGCGGTCAGGATCCCGTACCGCTGGAACCTCTGGGCGGCCCTCCTTAACGTGTCGGAATCAAGCTCGATGCAGGTCGTGCCATAGGTTTTTGATGGCATCTCTTACCTCCGTGTCGGACGCGGCGTCGAACAGAAGGGCATGGCGAGAAGAAGGCATGGCCGCTGCCGGGCACTGGGTGCTGGGATTCGGCATGCTGAAGAGCACGGAGTCAACATGGGGGAGTAACATCGTCGGAGTATTCCGAGTGGGACGCGCGACCGTCCCGGAGATGTGGGTGAAGGGTGCTGAGTCAGTCCGAATACATCGTCACCTCGTCCCGCCGGGTCGTCGCTGCGACCCGGCGAGGAGAGACACCAGCGGTGGGCGAGCCCTCTTCGAAAGCCATGTTCGCACACGCGGCGCGTGGGCGTACAACTTTACGTGAGATACCCGGGAGATCAGTCGCGCCAGCGCTTCTGCCTGGGGATACGGAACCTTGTGGCCCGGAAGGCCGATGATTCTCCTCGACATACGTCGGAAGTCGACGGAAACCGGACCTTCGCGTTGTTGCCGGCACGGAGAGGGTTCACTGTAAGTGAGCCTGGCAGGGAGATGGTGACAAAGGAGTGGAGCGACGTGGTGGCCCGGCGCTCGGCGCGGAGTTCCCCGGGCGGACCACTAGGGTGTGTTCATCCGATCATGGTGAGGACGTCGGACGCCGCCAAAGCGGCCAGTCGGTCCCGCCACGGAGCCCGACCAGTCAACCAGGCCACCGCCGACAGGAAGGCGACACGCCCACCAGCAAGATCACCCGGATACTGTCCGGGTGGCGGTTCCGGTGCTGGCGGCGTGGCCACCGGGGCGGCGTTCATCCCCTGCGCCGCAGGAGATCCCATCCGCGGCGGGGGTCGGCCGGTCGAGGTGGCGGAGGGGACGCTCGTCCGGTCGCCTGCGCCGCCTCGCTCGTCCTGGCCGGTCCCAGGTCGGGCAACCAACGCCCGACGATCTCGTTGTGCTGGCTGTCCACCCCAGCGCCGTTCTCCTCGCCGGGCGGGGCGGCGGCGACCGGGATGTCCGTACCGACCGCGGCGTGCGGGCTGCGGCTGACGACGGCGGGGGGCGAGCCGGGCCCGGCCGTGAAACACGTTCGCCGCGGGAAGTGGTTACCTCGGGTTGAACCGGCCCTCGTGTAGGCTTTTTCGAAAACTTCGGGTCCGTGTGAAACGGCTAGCGAGAGGCGGATATGGTGACCCCTTCCAGCGGCATTGTTGACACGAAGATCGTGCTTTACTCGTTCAATTTTGCGGAGAAGCTGCTCCGCGAAGTGAGTTATCTTCGTTTCTCCGCCGAGCGCGGGCTGTGCTATTTGGAGGAGCTTCGTCGCGAGGACCTCCAGCTCGTCCTCATCACCTCGACCGAGGTGAGTCAGGCCGCCCTGGATTACCACTTCCGCGAGATCTTCGGCTTCAGTGAGGCGCAGATCTCCAGCGCGACCAGCCGGTTGCGGCTGCTCTCGCCGGCGCTGCGGGAGGGCTGGCCGCTGGACGCGTCGGTCCTCGCCGATGCCGAGGTGATGTCGGCGCTGTCCTCGATCGTGGAGAACAGCCGGTCGACGTCGATCGTGAACTTCATGGCGACGCCGACCTCCGACCGGATCGCCGCGATCCTCGGCGCCACGATCGAGGAGCAGGGCGCGGCCGCCGCGGCCGAGACGGGAAGCAAGCTCGGCGGTAAGAGCCTCCTGAAGCGGGCCGGTGTACGGGTGCCGGAAGGCCCGGCCGAGCTCCTCGCCGACGAACGTGCGGTGCTGGCGGGAATCGTAAGGATCGACCCGTCCTCCGCCGTCGTGAAACTGAACTCCGCGCACTGGACGGCGGGGGTGGGAAATATTGTCGTGGATGTTGAGAGCGTGCGCCGAGGTAGGGGCCTTTTCGAGTCGGCCGAGTCCGTCCGCCTTCCGGCGGAGGACTTCTGGCGTGAGCTCGCCGCCGAGGGCGCGGTCGTCGAGGAGTTCGTCGACGACGTCGTCGCGTCGCCGAGCGGCCTCGGCCATATCAACGCCGACGGCACCGTCGACACCGGGCCGACCCATGAGCAGATTCTCGTGTCGGGCCAGTACTGGGGCTGTCGGTTCCCGGCGGAGGAGGGATGGCGTTCCGGCGTGCTCGCGGCGACCGCGCGGGTGGGAAGGACCCTCGCGGAAGGTGGTGTTCGTGGAACCTTCGGAATTGACTTCGTGGTTTCCGGGAACGGTGGCCTTTTCGCGGTCGAGGTGAACCTGCGAAAGGTGGGTACCACGCACGTCGTGAAATACATCGAAAAGGTAGTAGGTGCGGAGATCGACGCCGGGGGTCGCCTCCGGCCCGGAGGTGGGCCCGACGTCTTCTACGTGAACGGACGGATGCAGGAGTCCGCGCTGGTCGGAGTCGCCGGTGAGACGGTTCTCGACCTGCTGCGGAAGGAAGGTCTGCTCTATCGCCAGGAATTGGGTGAGGGGGTGCTGCTCCACTGCCTCGGAGCGCTGCCCGCCTGCGGATATCTCGAGCTCACCTCGGTCGCTGGATCGAGAGCCAGGGCAGCGGACCTCATCCAGGCGGCGCAGGACGTCGTGGTGGGTTCCGTCGCCGCCCCGGGTGGTGCGGTCGACCCGCGGTGACGCCAGCCGGCACGCGACCATCCAGACGGCCTGTGCGCCGCTGCGCGCAGGCCGCGGTCCCGCGCTAGGCGACGCCTCGGCGGGCGACGGCGAGGCCGGTGTCGCCGCGGATGGCGCTGACCGTCCGCAGGGTGCGGATGGTCTCGGGGACCTGGTGGGCGCGGAAGACCCGGGCGCCCAGCCAGGCGCTGAGCGCGGTCGCGGCCAGGGTGCCCTCGAGGCGCTCGTCGACACCGGTGTCCAGCGTCTCGCCGATGAAGTCCTTGTTCGACATGGCGACCAGCACCGGCCAGCCGGTCGCGGCGAGCTCCGGCAGGCGGCGGGTCGCTTCCAGCGAGTGGCGGCTGTTCTTGCCGAAGTCGTGGCCCGGGTCGATGAGCACCGAGTCGGCGTGTACGCCGAGGCTCGCGGCACGCTCGGCGAGCCCCACCGTGGTCGCGATGATGTCGGCGACCACGTCGTCGTAGGTCATCCGGTGCGGGCGGGTGCGGGGCGGCAGGTGGCCGGCGTGCGTGCAGACGAGGCCGGTGTCGAACTCGGCGGCGACCTCGGCGAGGCCGGGATCGACCCCGCCCCAGGCGTCGTTGAGCAGGTCGGCGCCCTCCCCGGCGACGACCCGGCCGACCTCGGCCCGCCAGGTGTCGACGCTGATCACCAGCTCGGGGTGCCGGGCGCGCACGGCGGCGACGAACCCGCCGACCCGGCGCAACTCCTCGGCGGCGCTGACCTCCCCGCCGGGCGCCGCCTTCACCCCTCCGATGTCGATGATCTCCGCCCCGTCGGCGACCGCGCGGGCGACGGCGTCGAGTGCCTCGGCCTCGCCGAACGTGGCGCCACGGTCGAAGAACGAGTCGGGGGTGCGGTTCACGATGGCCATGACGACGAGTTCGGTCGGCGCGAACACCCGCCGGCCCAGTCGCAGCGGTCGCTGGTGGAGGCCGTCGCCGGGCGTGGGGGTGCCCGGGACGGTGGCGTCCCTCGACGCGGGGGGAGCCGACGCGGGGGGAACGGTCGACACGGGATGATCGGCGTCCATCGGGCCAGCGTGCCAGATCGCACGGGGTGCGCGGCGCGACCCGGCAACGGCCATGGCACGATCGGAAGGTGGTGCTCGCCGTCGAGATAGTGATCGTCGCCGCCGTTGTGTTCGCCGTGGCCGCGCTTGCCGTGGGACGGTTCGATCGGCTGCGCCCCGCCCCGCCGGACAGTGCCTCCGTCGGCCTTCCCGCCGGGATGGTCACCGCGGGGGACATCAGCCGCACCCGGTTCGCGATGTCGCTGCGCGGCTACCGGATGGCCGAGGTCGACGCGGTCCTGCTGCGCCTCGCCGGCGAACTGGCCTGGCGTGACGACGAACTCGCCCGACGTGACGACGAGCTCGTCCGGCTCGCGACGTTCGCGCGGGCCGAGGCGCAGCCCGCGCCGACGGAGCGGCCCGTCGTCCGGCTGGACAAGCCACAAACCTGACCGGACCGGCGGAGAGCGGACGCCACGGCCCTGGTTGGGCCGGTCGCGGACGACCGCGTCCTCGCTGGACATCTCCGTCCTCCGTTGGCGTACGGTCGCTTTGGATCACCTGGCGCCTGCCAGGCGCACGGCTATCGACACCGGCGGCACACGGTCCGACGTCCCTACCGGCGACCGTTGTGATGCCGCGGGGAGACGTGTTTCGGTTTGCGGTCCGGTCTACGGGATAATCGACGTCAGACGCAGGTCCGACGGCAGGAAGAGGTGCACCGATGGCGGCCATGAAGCCGCGGACGGGTGATGGTCCGCTCGAGGTGACCAAGGAGGGACGCGGCATCGTGATGCGTGTCCCGCTGGAGGGGGGCGGTCGGCTCGTTGTGGAACTCACCGCTGATGAAGCGAGTGCGCTGGGGGACGCCCTGAAGAACGTGGTCAGCTAGCTCGCCGTCGGGATGCCTCGCGCGCGCGAGGTACCGCCCACGGTCCGGGGGTGGCGATCCGGCGCGTCGTGGTCGCCGGAGCACCTGGCTGGTGGGCGGGATTCGGGGTTGACCAGAACGAGGAGGGTCCCATGACCGCGGGCGGTTCGGTGCCGGCGCCGGCCTTCGATGATCTCATCGGGGTGCCGCCCGAGGTGATTCTCCGATCCGGGCCCGTCGGCGACGTGGCGGCCCCCGTCGTCGCCGTGGTGCTCGCGGTGGGGGATGACGGGCCGGTGTTCGACGAGGTCGCCCGCCAGGTCGGCCTCGACGTCGGCGTGCCGCTGGACCGGCTGATCGAGACCGAGTCGCTGCGCGGGGATGCCGGATCCGTGCTGTCGGTGCCGCTCGGTGGCGCCGAGGGCGCGGTCCAGCGGCTGCTGGTGGTGGGAGTCGGCGCCGGCCGGCCGGCGGACTGGCGCGGGGCGGGGGCGGCGCAGGCCCCGCG
>NZ_JALKFU020001087.1 GCF_023242965.2 Frankia sp. AgKG'84/4 | reverse complement strand
GCGGCGCGGCGGCGTGCTCGCCGTCGCACCGCTCGGGCTGTGCTTCCTGCCCGCCTTCCTGCTGCTCGGAGTCGTGCCCGTCGTGCTTGGCTCTCTTCCCGGCCTGCTGCCGGCGTGAGGGGCCTGCCCAACCCGCGTGCCGATGACCTCCCGTACGCCCCCTCGCACGTCCCCTTCCCGCTCGGAGGTGCAACTGTGTTGCTGCCGTTCGACCGCCCGTCATCCGGTGGGCTGCCGTGCCGCCCGCGGACTCGATCCGCGCTGCGCCGCGCGCTGGCCCCCCAGTGGCACGGGCCTCGACACGACCAGGGCATGTCCACCGCTGAATACGCGGTGGGCACGTTGGCCGCGGTTGCCTTCGCCGGCGTCCTCTACGCGGTCGTGACGAGCTCCGCGACCCACTCGCTGATCTCCTCGGTCGTGCAGCGTGCGCTGTCCGTGTCGTTCTGAGGTGATCGAGCGGGCGCAGACCGCGGGGCCGAACCAGCGCCGCCAGGCGGACCGTGGCCAGGCAACCGCTGAGCTCGCGGTCGGACTGCCGTCGCTGTTCGCGGCCTTCTTCGTGGCGGCCTGGCTGCTCGGCGCCGTGTCCGGGCAGGCCCGCTGCGCGGATGCGGCGCGCGTCGGGGCCCGGCTGGCGGCCCGCGGTGAATCGGATCCGACGGTGACGCTCGCGGTGGCCAGAGCCGCGCCCCCGCAGGCGCGGATTCGGCTTCGACGCCAGGAGGGCCTGCTCGAGGTCGAGGTCTCGGCCCGCATCAGCAGGGCCGGCCTCGACAGCTTCGTCCCCGACCTGGTCGTGTCCGCCCGCGCCGTCGTTGCGGACGAGGCGGCCTTCGTCGAGCGGCCCCCGGCGGATGCCGCCACGCCACCTTTCGGAGGCATTCCCGCCGAGCCGCCCGACTGCCCCGCCGCGCCCTGCCGCGACTCAGGGCCCCCGTGACCAGGGCTGCGCGCGCGGGCGGGAGCGTCCCGCCTGGCGACGCGGCAGGCCTACGCGAGAGCGGCTCCGCCACCGTGTGGCTGCTTGCGATGATGTTCGCGCTGTTGTCCCTGGCCGGCGTCGCGTTCACCGTCACGGTGATCGGCGCTGTTCGGCAGCGGGCCGCCGGCGCCGCCGACCTGGCGGCACTCGCCGCGGCCGGCACACCCCCGGCGGACGAACACGCGGTGTGTGCGCTGGCCGCGCGAGTGAGCGCTGCCAACGGCGGGCAGCTGGTCGGCTGCCAGGTCGTCGACGACGCGGTCGAGGTGGCCGTCCGGGTCCGGCTGCCGACGGTGATCGGCGTGCGAGGCGAGGTGATCGGCCATGCCCGCGCTGGGCCGTGGGGCCGGGCGGGCGGCGCCTATCAACCGCAACCCGTTCAGGCGGCTGGTCCGGAACGCACGTCGGCGGGCCGCACGTCGGCGGGCCGCGCGTCCGCGCGGTCGTCAGCCTCGCCG
>NZ_JALKFU020001086.1 GCF_023242965.2 Frankia sp. AgKG'84/4 | reverse complement strand
GCATAGTTTCCACGTTGACAGGGCGTTGTCACGACCGATGGCGAAACGGCGGACTTCCGCAATCTCGCTGTCGGTGGGAGGCGGCCGGCGTCGGCACCGGCCGGGTGGCGGTGATCACCCGGCCGCGCGACGTCGTGGCGCTGCGCTCGGCGCTGATGTCGCTACTGCCGGAGCTCGCGATCGTCGCCGACTCCGTCGACCCGGCGAGCGTCGCCGGTAACGCACTGGACGCGCCGGTCGCGGTGCTCAGCGTGGCCGAGACCAAGGGCCTGGAGTTCGACGCCGTGGTGCTGGTCGAACCGGCCGCGCTGCTCGCCGAGCCGACCCGCGGCCTCGCCGACCTCTACGTCGCGCTCACCCGGGCGACCCAGTCGCTGTGCGTGGTTCACTCCGGCGAGCTGCCGGCGGTGCTGGCCGGTCTCGACCAGACCTGACCGCCGACCAGACCTGACCGCCGACCTGACCTGACCGCCGACCTGACCGCCGACCTGGCCTGGCCCGGCCTGGCCCGGCCTGGTCTGGCGGCCCTGCGACGGCCGCCGGGCCAGGGCTCATTCGCCGCCCAGGGCCGCCATCCGGCGGGTCATCTCCTCGGCAGAGACGTTTTCGACGCGCGAGGCGACACCCCAGCGGTGCCCGAAGGGATCGAGGAACTGGCCCGACCGGTCGCCGTAGAACTGATCGCTGACCGGACGCAGCGGCTTCGCGCCGGCGGCCACCGCGCGGTCGAAGGTGGCGTCGACGTCCTCGACGTAGAGGTGCAGCGTCACCGCGGTGCCGCCGACCGAGTGCGGGCCGACCATGCCCAGGTCGGGATACTCGTCCGACAGCATGAGCAGCGAGTCACCGATGGTCAGCTCGGCATGACCGATCTTGCCGTCGGGCTGCGCCATCCGCACCGTCTCCGTCGCGCCCAGCACGTCGATGTAGAAGGCGATCGCGGCGTCCGCGTCGTCGACGCAGAGATACGGGGACAGCTGGGGGTGCTCGGCGGGGATCGGAGTGATGTCGCTCATCGGGGCCTCCTGGGACGATGACGGCGAGGTGACGTGGGACGACGGCCGGCGCGGGACGAGGCGCCCGGCACGGCGGGCCCGCCCGCAGGCGCGTGGCGCCATGCTCGCGCACGGGTCCGACAGTTTCAGGCCGCCGTCACCCTGCGGGCCGTCACCCTGCGGGCCGTCATCCTGCGGGCCGTCATCCTGCGGGCCGTCACCGTGAGCGGCCAGTGACCCGCCGGCGGTTTCCTTCGCGGGGCGAAGCGAGCGTGGGGCCGTGCGGAGTGGCCAGCGAGGCCAGCGACCGGGCTCCTTCGGAGTGCGATCGGACGTCTGGCCGTACTTGGCCGCTTCCCGTGGATCTGCGGCTGCTCGGAGAAAGACCCACTCGAAGACGCTCCCAGCCGCGCCGCGCCGCGCCGCGCCGCGCCGCGCCGCGCCGCGC
>NZ_JALKFU020001085.1 GCF_023242965.2 Frankia sp. AgKG'84/4 | reverse complement strand
CGTCGCGGCCGTGGAACGTCGCGGGCACGCCGGCCGGCACGGGCAGGCTGACCGCGGTCCTGATCCCGCCGAGGCGCTCGGCGGCGTCGATGAGCAGGCCGTTGTCCGGCCCGACCAGGTCGCCACCGGCCGCCCGCAGCGCCACCGCCCGCCGCGAGGTGCCGACCCCGGGATCCACGACGGCGAGATGGACCCCGCGGGGCAGCGAGCCGACCGTCTGGGCGAGCACGGTCGCCGCCCGGCGCACGTCGCCGGGGGGAACCAGATGGGTGACGTCGATGATCCGCGTGTCCGGCGCGGCGCGCAGGATCACGCCATGGCAGGCCGCGACGAAGCCGTCCGCGAGACCGTAGTCGGTGGTGAAGCTAACGACGTTCACCGCGCCGACGCGGAACCCGCACCCGGTTCGGTACCGACCGCTCCGGCTGCACTGCCCGCGCCGGCCGACTCGGCCGTGCCGCCCGCCGCGGGCGGCCCGTCGGTGGGGGTCGGTGTGGGCCGGCCGGGGGTGCCGTGGACCCAGCCCTGCTCGTCGACCCAGCCCTCGCTGTCGACGACGGTGTGCGGATCGGCGCTCAGCGCCGCCGGGGCCTGCGCGACCGTCTGCTGCGGGTCGAAGGTGACCGGCTGTTGGCGTTCGGGCGCCGGGGGGCCGTTCGCGACGACGACGGCGATCCAGGGCATCACGACGGCGATCGCGACGGCGACGAAGCGCAGCCAGCCGTGGAAGGCGACGACCGCGAACACGAGACACACCACCCGGAAGGCCATGGAGGCCAGGTAGCGCAGCTCCCGGCGGTGGATGTCCGACTCCCGGGACCGGCTGGCAGACGTGATCAGCACTGTCCGCCGCCTGGATCTCACGCGTGCACCTCGCTGCTTCGGCCTGCCCGGCAGGAACATCGGCGCTCGCGGGCGGGCTGGGTGACTGACCCGTCCCGCCCGTCCTCGCCTGCCCCCCAATATCCTCCTCGGCAGCCGGCGAGGGAAACGACGTGCGCGGGTCGACACCGCTCCCGCCCGGCGGCGCGGGGTCCGGATGGCCCGCCCCAGGCCCGCCGATCGACCCCGCACCAATCTGTGCGGGAACGTTCACGTATCAGTCGGCTGGTCGTCCGCGGGACGGCCTGCTGCCCTGCCACCGTGCTCGTGTGCGCGTAGCCGTGATCACCGAGTCGTTCCTCCCGCACGTCGACGGGGTGACGAACACGGTGTGCCGAGTCCTGGAACATCTGCGTGACCACGGCCACGAGGCGATGGTCGTCGCCCCGGCCCCGGCGCCGGCGGCCCGGCGCACCCGCGGGGGCCCCCGGCCCCCCGGGGGGCCCCCGCGCGGGGGGGGTGGTGGAGGGGGCCGGCAGGGGGGGGCCCAAGGCAGGTGACGCCACGTTCCTCGCCGAACTGAACCGCGCCGCCTCCTACAGCGGCTGGCAGAACAGTGCCGGG
>NZ_JALKFU020001084.1 GCF_023242965.2 Frankia sp. AgKG'84/4 | reverse complement strand
CCGTCGGTCAGGCGGAAGCCGCCGCCCGTGGTCGCGGTGACCGTCCAGTCGTGGGTGGTGCCGTCGGAGGCGAAGGTCAGGCCCATCCCCTCCCGGGTCAGCCGGCCGTCGCCGCCGAATTCCTGAAACCGGCCGCCGGGGCCGTCGACGCGCAGTCCGCCGCCGGTCAGCGGGCTCACGGCGGCGTCGTTCGCCGTCCCCGCGAGCCGCGCGGTGCCGGCCGACCAGTCGATGTCGACGCTGGTCAGCGCCTGGGCCGCCGGGCTGGGGTGGCCGTTGTTCGCCGGGGCGAGCGAGCGCCGCTCGGAGATCAGCAGCCCGGTGGCGTCGAAGGTCTGCCACCGCGGTCCGTCGGTCAGGCGGAAGCCGCCGCCCGTGGTCGCGGTGACCGTCCAGTCGTGGGTGGTGCCGTCGGAGGCGAAGGTGCTCGCGGTGTTCGCCGACCAGTCGATCGCGACCTGGCCGAGCGGGCGCGGACCGGTTGCGGCCGGCCCGCTGGCCGAGAGCGGGACCTGCTCGCCGACCAGCAGCCCGTCGGAGTCGTGGAGACGGAAGGCGCCCGGGACGGCAGGGTCGGTGACCCGGTAGCCGTCGGGGTGCGGGGACACCGATCGGGTCGTGTCCGGGACGCCGTTCGCGAGCAGCCCGGCGGGCGTCCTCGCGTCGGGACGGAGATCGACGCGCAGCCGGGTGTTGCCGAGCGGGCGGCCGTCCGCGCCGCGCAACGTCACCTCACGGACCCGCAGGCCGCCGTCGGCGGCGAACGCGCGGTGCCCATCGGCGTTGTCGAGGTGCAACCCGCCGTCGTCGGTGGCGGTGACGGTCCAGTCCTGACCGGCGCCGGACGGGTCGACCGTGCGCGCGGTGTTCGCCGGCCAGTCGATCTCGACGTGGCCGAGTGGACGCGGGGTGCCCACCGTCGTCGCGGCACCGGAACCACCCGGCGCGGACGCGGACACGGCGGGCGGGAGTGGTTCGGTGAGCGGGCGGCGTTCGGCGCGCAGGGTGCGGTCCGGACCGATCCGCGCCTCGTAGCCGTGGGCTCCGAGCAGGCGCAGGCCGCCGTCGTCGCGGGGTTCGTGCCGCAGGTCGAGGGACCGGCCGTCCGGCGTGTCCAGCACCGCGGTGCCCGTCACCTGGTTGAGGTGCAGCTGGCCCCAGGGCCCGTTCGGCCCGGTGACCGGTGCGCCGGAGGCCCGCAGCACGCCGGCGTCGTCGTAGACCTGGAACTCGCCGGACGCCGCCTCGACACGGACGCCGCCGTCCGGGAGCAGCGAGACGGCGCCGTGCAGTCCGGGCCGGCCCTGGGCGTCGGTGATGCCGCCCTCGCCGGGCCCGTTCTGGCCGGGCGGTGGCAGGACGGCCGAGAGCCGCGCGCCGGCGGCGAGTTCCCGCCGCAGCGGGACGGGGGCCGGCGCCTCGCTGATGACCGCGGCGGTCGAGGCCTCGGCCC
>NZ_JALKFU020001083.1 GCF_023242965.2 Frankia sp. AgKG'84/4 | reverse complement strand
GGGCCGCCCCGTGCCCTACGACGCCCGGGCGCCGCGGGCCGGCAGCCCGGCCGACGAGGTGCTCGACATCCTCGAACCCGACTACGGCGACTACGGCGAGCCGCGCACCACGCCGCGTGCGATCGTCGGTGGCTTCACCCCGGAGGACGCCGAGGCCGCCCTGCACGCCGCCGTCGACGCCGCGCAGAGCACGATCGCGCAGCTCAGCGCGGCGGAGGGCCGGATGGCGCCGTCCTGCACGTTCGCGGCGGCGATCGTGACCCCGCCCACCCCGGACGGACCGGGCATGGTCACTGTCGGCTGGGTCGGCGACAGCCGTGTCTACCTCCTCGGGCCGCGCTGGTGCGAGCGGCTGACCTCGGATGACACCTGGGCCGCCGAAGCCGCCCGGGCGGGCCTCATCCCGGCGAGCGAGGCGGAGACCCACCGCCGGGCACACACGCTCACCCGCTGGCTCGGCGGCGACGTCGAGGACGTCGCGCCGCACACGGAGATCTTCCCGATCGAGACGCCGGCCACGGTGGTCGTCTGCTCCGACGGGCTGTGGAACTACGCGTCGCGGCCGGATGTCATGGCCTCGCTGGTGAACCAGCTGCCGGCGCATTGCGGCGCGATCGACGTCGCGCGCCACCTCGTCGACTTCGCCATCGACGCGGGCGGGCACGACAACATCACCGTCGTCGCCGCCCGGGTGGAGCACTGATGCGCGGTGCGCAGGCCCGTTCAGGTGGGTGGGCGACCGCTGCGACACTAGGGGTCCGGTGCGGGAGGATCGACGCTCGCAGCGACAAACAGGGCACCCACCACCTCCTACGGCAGGCGGTTCACATCGACGATGGCACAACAGGTACGGTTCGGTTGAAGAGGAACGCCAAAAAGATCGATGAGATGGTCCTTGACACCCGGTCGACGGGGACCCTCCGGGTGAGCCGGTGACCAGGTGAGGGGACGACACCCCACCGGGCGCCCGTCTTACGGCCCGACTACTGCGATCGATGCGGAATTGGGATCATGACTGGTCAGGAGAGGTACGAATACCGTCCGGACGACGGCGGTCGGTCTCCCTACGGAACGGACGAGCCTGGCGGTCAGCGCCGGCGTGGCCCGGCGCAGCCGGACGGTCCGGATTCGGCGGGAGGCGGGGGCTACGACCCGCTGGGCATTCGGCGGTCGCCGGCCGATCTGGCCGGAGTGGCGGACCCGCCGCGCGGAGGTGACCCGTACAACAACGGGTACGAGCGTGACGGTTACGCCGACCAGCCCCGCGGCGGTCGCGGCTATCAGGCCGACCCGTACGAGGCGCCGGGTGGCGGTTACGACCGCGACCCGTACGCACGGCGACGGGACGAGCGGCCGGTCCAGGAAGAGCGACCGGCGGACCGCGGGCGCGACCCCTACGCCCGCGACTGGCCGGACGAGGCCGACCGCGGCGGCGGTTACCCGCCGAGCCGGGACGCC
>NZ_JALKFU020001082.1 GCF_023242965.2 Frankia sp. AgKG'84/4 | reverse complement strand
GATCCGCGCCGGCCGGCCCGTCGCGGTCATCCACGGTGACTGGCACTTCGGCCAACTCGTCGCGCTGCCCGGGGCGGGCTGGCGGCTCATCGACGTGGACGACCTGGGACTCGGCGACCCGGCCTGGGACCTGGCCAGGCCGGCCGCCTGGTTCGCGGCCGGCCTGCTGCCGGTGGACCTGTGGGCGCGCTTCGTCGACGCGTACGCGGCGGGTGGCGGGCCCGCGGTGACGGACTGGGCCGACCCGTGGCCGGCGCTCGACCTGCCCGCCCGGTTCCGCACGGTGGAATACGCCGCCACGGCCCTCGCCGCCCACTTCGAACGGCCCCCGGACGCGGGCCTGGACGCGGGCCTGGACCCGGTCTCGGCGGCGTTCGTGGAGAGCTGCGCGCGGATCGCCGGCGGCCACGGCCCGGAGTCGGGATCCTGACGGCTCGGCGGACGCACGGTGCCGGACCGGTACGCTTCCGGCGACGTCGGACGTCTCCCGTCCCACGCAACGGAAGGTCACGACCGTGAGCTACACGCTGCAGTGCCCGAAGTGCCACGCCATGATGCGGACCTACAACCGCAACGGCATCCAGATCGAGCAGTGCGATGGGTGCCGGGGCATCTTCCTCGACTACGGCGAGCTGGAGGCCCTCACCCGCCTCGAAGCCCAGTGGTCCCAGCCCGGCCCCCCGCCACCGGCGCCGCCCTACGCGCAGCCGGGGCAGTACGCCCAGCCGGGTGCCTACCCGCAGCAGAGCCCCTACCCGCAGCCCGGTCAGCACGCCCAGCCGGCGTGGGGGCACGGGCACGGCAACCGCTCCAAGCACGGCGGTTTCGCCCGGATGCTGTTCAGCTCCTGACCGCGGCGCCCCCCGCGCCGGCGCGGCCCGACAGGCCGGCGAAGGTCAGCCCGGCTGGACACCCAGGAAGCGGCGCACGTCGTCGGCCTCGTCCGCCAGCGCGGCGGCGACCGGCGCCGGCCAGGCCGGCGGATCGGCGAACGGCGCGAGTTCGACGCGCCCGCCGGGCATCGACCAGGTCCCGGCCGCCCGACCGTCGACGAGGATCGTCGGCCGGAAGATCCCGTTGCTGGTGATCGTTCGCTGGTCGGCGCCGATCCAGCTGCGTTCGGCCCAGCCGTGCAGGATCGGGTCGAAGGCGCCCAGCAGACGTGTTGGAAACTGGTCCCCGGGGTGGCGGGACCGGCCGGCCAGATCCTGCCGGCCGCCGGGGGTCGTCACCACCTCGGCGGTGATCGCCACCAGCCCCCGCCGGGCATCGCCCAGCGGCAGGCCCGCCCAGCGGGCCAGGTCGCGCTCGTCCGCCGGCCCGTGCCCGGCGAGGTACCGGCGGGCCAGCTCGGCCAGCGCCGCGTCCCGGTCGAAGGCCTGCGGCGGCGGGCCGAGCCAGTCGCTGACCAGGGCGTACGCCTGTTCCGTCCCGACGACGGGGCCGCGCACGATGGTGCCC
>NZ_JALKFU020001081.1 GCF_023242965.2 Frankia sp. AgKG'84/4 | reverse complement strand
TGGTCGCGCTGGGCGGACCAGGCGCGGTGCACCAGGTCGACGAAGGGGCTGGCGAACAGCGGCTTGGACGGCTGGGGGCGCGAGGCGGCCGTGCGCGCCGCCGGTTTCCCCGCGGTCCGCCGCTCCTACCGCGCGGACCCGAGCGCCCGCGGCACCGTCCTGGTCGTCGATCCCACCGCCGGCACCTCGGCGCCGCGCGAGGACGCCACCGTGACCCTGACCGTCTCCGCCGGCCCGTCGACCGTCACCGTTCCACAGGTCACCGGGCGACGAGGCGCGGACGCGGCGGCGACACTGCGGGGGGCCGGCCTGACGGTGCGCCGGCAGGTGAACACCGGGGTGACCCTCGCCGCCGCGGGCACCGTCGAGAGCATGTCGCCACCGGCGGGTTCCACGGTGGCCCCCGGCTCGGCGGTGACCATCGTCGTGGCCGCCGACCCGGTCATGGTGCCCGATCTGCGCGGGCGCCCGGTCGGCGACGCCGAGAGCACCCTGTCCGGACCGGGCCTCACCGTCGCCCGGCGCTCCCGTTCCGGCACCGGCACCGGCACCGTGATCGACCAGCTTCCCCCGGGCGGTGGCGCCGACCCCGGGGACACGATCACCCTGGTCGCGGCACGAGCGGCCACCGCACCTTCGTCGGATGCGATTTCCGCGCACTAGCGCGCGAAACCTGCGAACGGAACGGAGTAGGCCGGAAACGGCGTGTGCGCAGCGGGAGACGCCTGCGTTCTATCCTGGTTGCATCAGGTAACTGATGCCGGGATCCATACCATCTGTCCGAGTTGTTGCGCGATATCCGATAGATGCGGATAATCCGCGGGGCGGACCTGTCAACCCCCCTCGACAAGGAGAAACCGGCTTGGACGAGCTCGATCGCGCCTTGTTACGCCTGTTGCAGCAGAACGGCCGGCGCACCAACCGAGACCTCGCCCTGGCCACGCACGTCGTGCCCTCGACCTCACTGCAACGGGTGCGCTCCCTGGTCGAACGCGGCATCATCAGCGGTTTTCGCGCCGAGGTCGATCTCACCGCGATCGGCCGCCCCGTCCAGGCGTTGGTCTCGGTGCGGGTTCGCCCGCCCACCCGAAAGATCATCGAGGAGTTCCGGACCTGGGCGGCCGGGCTCGTCGAAACGGTCAGCATCTTCTCCACGACCGGCGACTTCGACTTCCTGATGCACGTCGCCGTGCCCGACAACGATGGCCTGTACAGCCTGGTCATCGACCGTCTCACCGAACGCCCCGAGGTCTGCGACGTGCGCACCAGCCTGGTGTTCGACCATCGGCGCTCCACGGCGGTCGAACCGACCCCGACCGTCGAATAGGCACCCTCGGCGGTGCTCCCGCACGGCCTCCTGCAGGGCCCATCCCTGGTCGGGGCCCTGCAGGATGCCTCACCCCGGCCGCCGCGCTCCGCCGGGGGCACCCGCCGGCCCGCGCCGGCCACCGCCCGGCGATCACC
>NZ_JALKFU020001080.1 GCF_023242965.2 Frankia sp. AgKG'84/4 | reverse complement strand
GGAACACGCCGTGAAGCCGGAACACGCCGTGAAGCCGGAACACGCCGTGAAGCCGGAACACGCCGTGAAGCCGGAACCGCGGTCGTGGTCGGGATCCGACCGGGGAACGCGGACGGAGTCCCGCACGGACTCCGAGCGGTGGACACCGGGCGTCGAGCGCCGGGGGCAGTCCGATCCGCGGCCGGCGCCGGCGCCGGGATCGGGCATGAGGTCTGGACGCCGTCGAACTCGACCAGCGCGGTCTCCGGTGTCTCCGGGCTGCCCGGCGGCCTGGGTTCCGGTGGCGCCACCTCCGGCGGTCTGCCCTTCGGCCTGGGTGGGCTGGGCGGCGCCGGGTCGTCCGGACAGTCGCCGCTGGAGCGGGGCGGCTCCTCGGACGGTTCGTCGGGAGGCTCCTCGGGCGGGTCCGCCGCGGCGGGCGGCGCAGGGCCGAGTGACGTCGCGGCGATCGCCGCGAAGGCATCCCCGGCCCTGGTCGACATCAACGCGACGTTCAGCTACCAGAGCTCCGAGGGCGCCGGCACCGGGATTGTCCTGAGCTCCACCGGCGAGGTCCTGACCAACAACCACGTGATCAACGGCGCGACCTCGATCAGCGCGACGGACGTCGGGAACGGGAAGACCTACAGCGCGACCGTCGTCGGCTACGACGCGACCCACGACATCGCGGTCCTGCGGCTGGGGGACGCCTCCGGGCTGACCACGGCCACCCTCGGCGACTCGTCGACGGCCGCCGTCGGCCAGTCGGTCGTCGCGATCGGCAATGCCGGGGGAACCGGCGGCACCCCCAGCAGCGCCGGCGGCGCGATCACCGCCCTCGACCAGTCGATCACCGCCAACGACGAGGCCGACGGCAGCGCCGAACACCTGACCGGCCTCATCGAGGTCAACGCCGACGTCCAGGCCGGCGACTCCGGTGGCGCCCTCGTCGACGAGGGCGGCAAGGTGATCGGCATGAACACCGCCGCGTCGGCGGGCTTCGCGATGACACCGTCGGCGCAGGCCGCGGGCAACCAGGGCTTCGCCATCCCGATCAACCAGGCGCTCGCCACCGCGAAGCAGATCGAGGCCGGCCAGGGCAGCGACGTGATCCACGTCGGCGCCGCCGCCTTCCTCGGCGTGATGATCTCCTCGACCGAGGGTCAGGGGGGCGGCGGCCGCGGCGACAGCACCGGATCGACCACCTCCGGAGCGGCGGTCAGCGGCGTGGTTGACGGGACTTCCGCCCAGCGGACGGGCCTGTCCGCCGGTGATGTCATCACCTCGCTGGACGGTCGGGCCGTGGACTCCGCCACAACCCTGAGCAGGCTGATGGTGACCCACCACCCCGGCGATCAGGTTCAGCTCGGCTGGCTGGACTCCGCCGGCCAGTCGCGGACGGCGACCGTCACCCTCGGGAGCGGGCCCCCCGCCTGAGCTGGCTGCCCGCCCGAGCTGGCTGCCCGCCCGAGCTGGCTGCCCGCCCG
>NZ_JALKFU020001079.1 GCF_023242965.2 Frankia sp. AgKG'84/4 | reverse complement strand
TGTCCGGGCCGCGCTCGCGCGGGGAGCGTGAACCCCCGGCCCGCGGCCCGGGGGAACGGGTGGGCTGGCCCACTGTGGCGGCGAAGCGGGCGGCGAGGCGGGCGGCGCCGAGGGCCACGACATGCTTGGGATGGGCGTCGACGACGGTGGGACGCCCGAGCGCGGCCCGCACGCTGCGGGCCACCAGCGGAATGCGCGACGAACCGCCGGCGAGCAGCACCGCGCTGAGGTCCGCGGGGCTGACCTCAGCGGAGCGCAGGGCGCGGTGCAGCGCCTCCACGGTCGTGTCGATGGCGGGGCCGACCATGTCCTCGAACTGCGCGCGGGTCAGGCGCACCTCGCGCCGCGCCCCGGGCAGGAACACCTGGATCGCCGTCTCCTCGTCGTACGACAGCGCCTCCTTCGCCAGCACGACGTCCTGGCGCAGCCGGGCCAGGCCCACCGCCGCCTCCCGGTCGGCGGGGTCCAGCGCGCTGACCGCGCCGTCGAGACGCTGATCGACGTGATGCAGCACGGCCTCGTCGAAGTCGATGCCGCCGAGCCACTCCACCCCCTCCGGCATGCCGAGGATGCGTGCCTGGTCGCCTTCGAACCGCAGCACCGCGGTGTCGAACGTGCCGCCGCCGAGGTCGTAGACGGCGACGACCTCGCCGTCGGCGAGCGGCCGGTCGGCCGTGTAGTGGGTCACCGCGGCCTCCGGCTCGGTGATCAGCCCGACCGGCCCGATCCCGGCCAGGCGGGGCACCGCGTCGAACTGCTCCATCCGGTATGGCCCCCAGACCGCCGGCCGGGTCAGCACCACGCCGGTCGGCGGCGTCCCGCGGACCTCGGTCACCGCCCGCACGGCGTCCGCCAGCGTCGCGGCGAGCAGCGCAGCGGGGGAGTAGGGGGCGTCGCCGAGCACCAGCGGCGTGGG
Source organism: Frankia sp. AgKG'84/4 (assembly GCF_023242965.2). Lineage (GTDB taxonomy): Bacteria > Actinomycetota > Actinomycetes > Frankiales > Frankiaceae > Frankia. The sequence continues at coordinate 553 of NZ_JALKFU020001079.1, read as the reverse complement.
ATCACCCAGGCTGCGCTTGAAGCCCCGGGCGGCCCGGGTGGGTTCGGTCACCGCCCGGCGCGACGCGGCCTCGCCGGTCAGCATCCGGCCGTCGCGGTCGGCGAAGGCGACCGTCGGGGTGACGAAGCTGGTGTTGCCCAGGCTCACCATCTCGATGTGCGGCCGCCCGGCGCCGCCGGGGGAGGGGGTGGACGGCAGGCCGACGGCGACGGCGGTGAAGGTCGTCCCGAGATCGACTCCGAGGCCGTACGGCACCGCGCTCCCCCCTGGCGGTCCAACCCTCACTGGGGCGACTCCTCCGCCTGCGTCCCGTCAGTCTATGGCGACGGCGCGGGCCGTCGATCCGGCTGGTCCGCGACGGGCACGTCGGGTGTCGAGCGATCCGGGTTCGAACGTATGTTTGGTATGCTGTCGGCTGTGGGAATCGCGCCCTTCCAGGCCTCGCTGCTCGACGCCGCACCCGCGGTCGAGGTCGGGCCGCTCGGGTCGGCCGTGCGGCGGCGCCCGCTGTCGCCGGGGGCCTGGGTCGATGTGCGGCGGCGCTGGGTCGAGG
>NZ_JALKFU020001078.1 GCF_023242965.2 Frankia sp. AgKG'84/4 | reverse complement strand
GCCCCGGACTGCCTGACGACGCCTTCGAGCACGACGGGCAGATCACGAAGCGGGAGATCCGGGCGGTGACGCTGGCCCAGCTTGGCCCCGAGCCGGGCGAGCTGCTGTGGGATGTCGGCGCCGGTTCGGGCAGTGTCGCCGTCGAGTGGCTGCGGACCCATCCGGCCTGCCGGGCGATCGCGATCGAGCCGCGGGCGGACCGGGCCGAGCGGATCGGCCGCAACGCGGCGGCGCTCGGCGTCCCGTCGCTGCGGGTCGTCCTCGGCAGTGCCCCCGCCGCCCTCGCGGGGCTGCCGACCCCGGACGCGATCTTCGTCGGCGGCGGGGTGAGTGGCGCCGGGGTCCTCGACGCCTGCTTTGCGGCACTGCGGGGGCAGGGCCGCCTCGTGGTCAACGCGGTGACGCTGGAGTCCGAGGCCGTGCTGGCCGACTGGTACGCCCGCCGGGGCGGCGAGCTGGTGCGCCTGTCGGTGAGCCGGGCCTCGGCGGTCGGCCGGTTCACCGGCTGGCGGCCCGCGATGCCGGTGACGCAGTGGACGGTCTGGCCGGTCGGGGCGGCCGCGGCCGGCTGATCAGCCGAGCAGGTCCAGCACGCAGCGGTCGGCGGGGCCGCCGGGGATCGCGTGGTCCGGGGCGGCGAGGTGGCGCCGCCAGTGCTCCTGCGCGCCGGCCACATCGCCGAGCTCGATGAGGTCGATGAGCGTCGCGTGGACCTGGCGGGTCACCCGGGCCCCCAGGCGGCGCTGCGCGGGGGCGACCGGGTCCAGCCGCTCGCCGGGGGAGGCGGTGTGGCCGGGCTGACCGTTGGTGATCTCGACAATGTGCTGCAGCATGCCGGTGAGCACCGACAGGGACTTGTTGCCGGTGAGTTCGACCACCGCCAGGTGGAAGGCGGACTGCGCCGCGGTCAGGTCCGCCGCCGTCAGCTCCGTCGCCTCGGCCTCGATCTCGTCGCAGGCGGCGAGCAGGTCCCGCAGCGCCCCGACGTCGGCCGGGTCGCGGCGCTCGGCGAGCAGGGCGGCGCACGGCGGCTCGAGCACGGCGCAGGCCTGGTGGACATCGCCCAGCGTGGCGCCGCGATGCTCCAGGACGAGCCCGGCGTACCGCGCGGCGACGACGGGGCTGGGCGCGTGGACGCGCGCACCGCCATGCGCCCCGCGGCGCACCGAGATCAGTGCCTCTGCCTCGAGCACCCGGAACGCCTCGCGCAGCGTCGGGCGGGAAACGCCGAACTGGGCCATCAACGCCGGTTCCGGCGGGAGCGAGTCACCTTCGGACAGCTCGCCGCGGATGATGCGCCGCCGTAGCTGGCTGGCGACGAGTTCCGCCGTCTTCGGCACCCGCACCCGGCTGCCGACCGGCGCTGTGCTGACCCGCAGCGCGCCGAGTGCGTCAGGAAGGTGGTCCGGTACGGCACCCCCGTACGGGTTCACCGCCGACGACGTGGCGCCGTGGCTGCCGCAGCCGGCGGACTGGGC
>NZ_JALKFU020000092.1 GCF_023242965.2 Frankia sp. AgKG'84/4 | reverse complement strand
GGCCGGGTCCGGGCCGACGGCGGCGGGGCCGGCCTGACTTTCGGGCACCCAGCGGCCTCCGCGGTCGGCGAACCCGACGGCCCCGGACGGGCCGCCGGTCCACCGACGGAGCGGCGGGCAGGAGGGAGGCTACGCGGACAACCAGGCGCCCACAGCCGAAAAGGCACCCGACGGGCGCAAGCTCACCAACCCGCCCACCGGGGTCAGAGCTTGCGGTAGCGGGCCTCGAAGAACGAGTACACGCCGAACAGCGCCAGGCCGACGGCGCACAGGGTGAGCAGCCACTGGCCGTACGCCTGCGCGGCCACCGTCTTCAGCGTGCCGTCGAGGCCCTTGGCCTCCTTGGCGTCGAACTCGATCGCCGCCCTGGTCACGAACACCCCGGCGAGCCCGAAGACCACGCCACGCACGATGTAGCCGGCCATACCGGCGGGCTTGGCGATCTTCCGGGCGAAGGCACCCATCTCGCCGGTCTTGAGCTTCTCCTCGAACTTCCGCTTCGCCCCCCGGACGATCATGCCGATGCCGATCCCGACCACGACGAGCCCGACCAGGCCCACCAGCGCCCGGCCGGCGTCGTTGCGCATCACCCGGGCCGTCCACGGCGCCGGCTCGCCCGACCCGCCGCCGCCGGACACCAGGAAGCTGATCGTGCTGCCGGCGATCGCAAGGTAGACCACGCCGCGGCCGGCGCAGACCAGCCGTTTGGCGATCCGCTTCTTCTTGTCGCTCTCGTCCTGCTGGCCGACGGCGGCGTCCAGCAGCCGCCAGAGGCCGTACCCGAGGAAACCGGCAACGAGGATGACGAGGACGACCGAGCCGAACGGCTTGTCCTTGATCTCGCCCAACGCGCCAGCCCGGTTCGTCTGGGCGTTGCTCAGTCCGAACGCGACCTGACCGGCGAGCACGCCGATGAGGACGTAGACCAGGCCGCGCCCGGCCAGCCCGATGCGGGCGGTGATGTCGATCAAGCGGCTGTGTCGGGCCGAGTGCGCCGCGTCGTGCGCCCCGTCCGCGGCCTGGCCACCGCCGCGCACCGCCTGCCGCAGTCGGCCGCCGGTCTGCACCGCCACTGGAACCACTCCCTCCCGCGCCACCCGGCCGGGTGGTCAGGCGGGACTGATTCCCCCCTCGGTACTGACAAAACGGACCGCGACGCTCAGCGTGACGGCGCGGCGAGGTACCGCAGGAGCACCACGTCGTCGAGCTGGCGGACCTCGGCGAGATGCAGCGGAGCGCCGGCACCGTGCGGGAAGTGTCCCGGGCCCACGAAGGCCGGGGCGGCCGGATCCCCGACGAAGAACGGCGCGACGACCAGGTGCAGCTCGTCGACGAGCCCGGCGGTGAGAAAGGCCGTGTGCACCGCCGTTCCGCCCTCGACCAGCAGCCGGCGGACACCGCGGTCGGCGAGATCGGCGAGCACCTCGGCGAGGTCCAGGTCCGGTCCCCCGTCCGGCGTCACCCGGTAGACGACGACCTCTCCCGGGCCGGCGAACACCCGCGCGGTGGGAGCGAGCCGGCCGCTCGCGCTCAGCACGACCCTGATCGGGCTCGGCGGCAGGCCGACGGCGACCCGCGCCGCCCGGCGACCGGCGTCGCGCACCGCGAGGCGCGGATCGTCGCGGCGCACCGTCCCCGCGCCGACCAGGATCGCGTCGCAGCTCGCCCGCACCTCGTCGACCCGGTCCAGATCCGCGGGCCCCGAGAGGATCAGCCGGGGCCCGTCGGCGTTGTCGATCCGGCCGTCCAGCGACATCGCGCAGCTGGCGATGACATAGGGGCGCAGGCGGGCCGCCGCCCGAGGGCTCGTCTCCACACGGCGCAGCATCGCACGCGGGTGGAGCGGTGCGCGGGCCCCGCCGGGTGCGGGACTACCGTCATCCCCTGTGCGGATCGCGACGTGGAACATCAACTCTGCGAAGGCCCGGCAGGCCCGGCTGATCGAGTGGCTGGACCGCGCGGAGCCCGACGTGCTGTGCCTGCAGGAGACGAAGCTCTCGGACGAGGCCTTCATCGAGCTGTTCGACGAGGATCTGTTCCGGCGCGGCTACCGGTACGCCCATCACGGCGACGGTCGCTGGAACGGCGTCGCGATCCTGTCCCGGGGCAGCCTCGACGACGTCGTCCGGGGCCTGCCCGCTGGTCCGGGCTTCCCCGAACCCGAACCGCGGGCGGTCGCCGCCACCTGTGACGGTGTCCGGGTGTGGTCGCTGTACGTGCCCAACGGGCGGACCGTGGACGACCCGCACTACACGTACAAGCTGGCCTGGCTCGCCGTGCTGCGCGACGTCGTCGTGGAGGAGAGCGCCCGCGGGCCGCTGATGACGCTCGGGGACTTCAACATCGCCCCGACCGACGCGGACGTGTGGGACGTGGCGCAGTTCGAGGACGCGACGCATGTGACCCCCGCGGAGCGCGACGCGCTCGCCCGGCTCACCGACGCCGGGCTGACCGACGTCCTGCGGGCCCGCTGGCCCGACGACGTCGTCTACACCTACTGGGACTACCGCCAGCTCTGCTTCCCGAAGAACAACGGGATGCGGATCGATCTCACACTGGCGACAGCCGACGTGGCACAGCGGGTCCGCGCGGTGTGGGTCGACCGGGCCGCGCGTAAGGGCACGGGCACCAGTGACCACGCCCCTGTCGTCGTCGACCTCGACACCGCGCCGGACGGCGATGTGGGCCCCATGGTTCCGCCGCCGTCGGCCCGCGGGTCATCCGGGCGCTCCAGCTCCCGTTCCACCGCGACCGGCTCGCCGCGCCGCGGCTGACCCCACGTCCCAGATCTCACGCCGCACGCCCCCACGCCCCCACGCCCCCACGCCGCGCGCCTCCACGCCGCACGCCCGCAGTCCCGGGTCCCGGCCTGGCGCACGCCCCGGGCGTGATGATCGACGCGGCCGGGGGAGATCGGGCGAGGGACACCGCGCGAGCCCGCCGCAGGGGCGCGCGGCGCCGCCCGCGTACCCAGGTCGAGTCGCGCGTGGGCGCACGCCAGAAGCCGGTCGGCCCACGCCCGTACGAATTTGGGCGTACCTGATCCAGCGCCGGGGGTGACCGGTACGAGCCCGAGGCGGAATAGCTGGCGACCGCGGGTAATCATCCGGCCGATTGCCGACGGTCATTACCAGGGGGTAAACAGACACTTCCGTCAGGTTAGGATGGACTCGTTAAAGCGCCTGGCTCCAGCATGGTATAAAGTCCGTCGCTACGCCGGACTGCGTACGGGGGAGGCTGTTCGTGTCCATCCAGCGAACGGTTACGGCGCGTCGAACCTTTCTCCGGCGGTTTCACCCAGGCCGGCCCATTCCCGTCAGGCGCCCACCCGCAGGCACAACCGCCGGCCCGGCCCCGGGTAGGGCCCTCAACCGGGGCACCCAGGGCGGGTTGCCCTCCGGTCGCGCGACCGAATCATCCGACGCCTCGGCGCGAAGCAGCGTCACCGTGGGCCAACTTTCTGGCCGACGGCGCCGGCAGCACAGGACGAAGGAGTGGCATTGAACGACAGCGATCGGCGCGCGCCCCTGGCGGTAGCCGCGCCCGGGAGCGACGCCCGTCTCCCTGCGCTGGACCTCGACGCGCTGCCGGCCTCGGTGGTGGCGCGGTTCCGCGAGGTCGCGGCCCGGTTGCCGGACACCCCCGCGCTGGTGTCCCCCGGTGTGGCGATGACCTTCGCCGAGGCCGACCGGCGCACGGATGACATCGCCGTCGCCATTCTCGGCCGGCTGGACGCGAACGAGTTCGGCCCGGTGGCGACCCTCCTCCCGCACGGTGTCCCCGGCCTGCTCGGCCTGCTCGCCGCGATGAAGACCGGCCGGCCGGTGGTGCCGCTGGACCCGATGGTGCCCGCCGAGCGAATGGCGCAGATCATCCGGCAGGCCGGCTGCGTCGCCCTGCTGACCGACCTCGGCGACGCCTCCGTGGCGCGCTCCACGGTCGGGCTGCGCCCGGTCGGCGCGGCGGGCGCCGACCCGGCGGCGGCCTCGACGGTCGACGCCGCGGCGCTGCTCGGCCTGTTCACCGACGACGGTCCCCGGCTGATGCTGGACCTGGCCGCGGCGGCCAGCGACGGCTCGGAGTGGATCGCGGCGAACGGGTCCGATGCCGTCTGGTGGCCCGAGCCGCGTCTCGACGAGCCCGCCGCCATCGTGTTCACCTCGGGCTCCACCGGCGCGCCCAAGGGCGTCGTCTGGACGCACGGCACGTTCCTCAGCGAGGCCTGCGCCGGCGCCGAGCGCCTCGGTTTCGGGCCCGGCGACCGGCTGGCGCTGGTCCTGCCCTACTCGTTCGCCGCCGGCATCACCGTCGTGGTGTTCGGCCTGCTCAACGGCGCCGGCCTGTACGCCTACGACCCGCGCTCAGCCGGCCTGCGCGGCCTCGCCGACTGGATCATCACGCAGAACCTGACCGCCCTGCTGAGCACGCCGTCGCTGCTGCGGGCGCTGCTCGGCGTGCTCGAGGCCGGCGAGTCACTGCCGGGCCTGCGGATGGTGGCCACCGCCGGCGAGGCCGCCTACGGCCGGGACATCGACGCCCTGCGCACGCACATCGCGGCGGACTGCACGTACGTCAACTGGTCGGGCGCCTCCGAGATCGCCTCCCTGGGGTTCCACGAGATCTCCCCGGGCGCCCCGGTGCCCGAGGGCACGATCCCCGGTGGCCGGCCCGCACCCGGCAAACAGGTGCGCCTGCGCCGGGAGGACGGGTCGTTCGCCGACGTCGGCGAGGCCGGCGCCATCGAGGTGACCTCGGCGTACCTCTCCGCGGGCTACTGGCAGAATCCCGAGCTCACGGCCGAGAAGTTCACCCCGCTGCCGGACGGTCGGGTGACCTGCCGCGTCGGCGATCTGGGCCGGCTCGAACGGGACGGCACCATCGTCCTGCTCGGCCGCCGCGACGCGGCCGTGAAGATCCGCGGTTACCTGGTGGAGCCCAGTGAGGTCGAGGCGGCGCTGCTGCGCTCGCCGGAGATCGCCGAGGCCGTCGTCACCGCCGTGACCAGCGAGGTCACCCCGAACCGCCTGGTCGCCTACATCGTGCCGGCCGTCAACGGCAACACGCTGTCGCCGGCGCGCGTACGCCGGGCGCTGCGCGAGCGCCTACCGGTCTGGATGGTGCCGACGACGATCGTGCCGCTGGCGGCGCTGCCCCGCAACGAGCGCGGCAAGGTCGACCGCGGCGCGCTGCCGCCCCCGCCGGCGCCGCGGATCTCCGCCCGGCCCCGCAGCCAGTGGGAGATCGTCGTCGCGGACATGTGGCTGCGGGTGCTGGACCTCGACGAGGTGTACGTCGGAGACGACTTCATGGAGCTCGGCGGCGACTCGCTGGCCGCGAACGAGCTACTCACCCTCATCACCGAGCGCCTCGGCGTCACCCTGCCGTCCTCGACCCTGGTCGATACCCCCACGCTCGGAGCGTTCGCCCACGCGGTGTCCCTCGCCCAGCAGGCCGGGCCGCGCCATCCCACCGTCGTGCCGCTGCGGACCACCGGAAGCCGCCCGCCGCTGTTCTGTTTCGCCGGCGCGGGCGCGCTCGCCCTGGGGTTCCACTCGCTGGCCCGCCGGCTCGGTGACGACCAGCCCGTCTACGCCTTCCAGGCGCACGGCCTGGAGCGTCGCGGCTTCCCGGACTGGAGCGTCGAGAAGACCGCGCGGCGCCATTTGGAGATCATCCGGATCCTCGCGCCGCGGGGCCCCTATCTGCTGGCCGGGCACTCCCTGGGTGGGCTGATCGCGATGGAGATCGCCCAGCAGCTCTCGGCCGCCGGCGAGGAGGTGGGCCTGCTGTCGATCATGGATACCTACCTGCCGTCCTCCTTGCGGATCGACGGGGACGACGAGGCCACGGCCAGCGGCGCGGGTGGCACGGGCGCGGACGGCGCGCGGCCCGCGGCACAGGACCACACCCGCACCTACCGGTCCCGACTGGCCCGGTTCACCCAACGGCTGATGCCGGAGCAGCGGGCGAACTTCGCCAACATCTCGACCCTGAAGAAGATGGCGCAGATTCCGCTCACCGGCCTCGTGAACTTCGGCGGCCTGGAGCAGTTCGAGGCGTTCTTCAATCACGGCCGGCTGCTGGAACGTTTCTACAAGCCGAGCGCCTGGGCGGGGCGGACGATCGTCTACCGGTCCGCCGAGAACCCGGACCCGGAGGACGCCTGGTCGGCCTACCTGACCGGCCGGCACGAGATCCACTACGTGCCCTGCGAGCATTTCTATCTGCTGCGGGAGCCGCATGTCATCAAGATTTCGGAGCATTTCCGCGCCGAGATCGACCGGGTGATCGCCGAACAGGCCGCCGGCAGCTGAGTCCGCCCCGGCGGCCTTCTTTCGGCGACGGCCTTTCGACAACGACCTTCGATGGCGGCAATGCGGTTCCGTCCGCGCCGGATCTCCCTGCGCGGACGGAACCCGCGGGTCAGCGCTTGTCGGCGGCGTAGGTCACCTGGACGTTGGTGAAGCCGAGCGCCCCGAGCAGGCCGCGCAGCATCGCCGTCGTGTTCTTCTTGCCCAGCTCGGTGACCTGACCGTCGGCCTTCGCGGCGTCGGTCATCTTCGACGACGCCTTCTGGTAGAGCGCCTTGTCGCTGCTGATCCCACCGACCAGGCCGCCGACGCGGTCCAGCACTCCGCGTTGGCGGGCCACCACGTAGCTGTGTTCGAGGTCGACCTGCGGCGTGGACAGGGTGGGGTTCGGCAGCTCGATGGTCACCGAACGGCGATCCGGGGACACCGTGACCGCGTCCGCGTCGAGGTGACCGAAGTCGACCATCGAGTCGACCGTGCCGACGCCGACGAACAGCGTCCGCTCACCCTTGAGCGCCGACGGAATCCACTTGGTGTCCTGTTCGAGGTCGACGACGACCTCGAAATGGGCACCGGCCGCGTGGTACTGGCTGAGATCCTCCAGTGAGCGCAGCACCGCCGGGGAGCTGCGGTCGATCGTGCGCTCCTTGAAGGGGTTGAGGCTCGGGCGCCAGCCCGCGACCAACGCGACGAGGCCGACGACGAGCACGGCGAGCAGGATCGTGGCGATCAGCCGCAGCGGGCGCAGGCGAAACGGCGGCGGGCGCCGAGACCGCGTGGCGCTCTCGGTGGCGGCGCCGGCGGAGCTGGTGGGCCGGTCCGTGCCGGACACGTCGTTCATGGTCAATGATGTACCCGAAATCCCTGTAACCACGCACGTAGTCGGCATCACGACGTGGTGTCGGCACCCTCTTCCAGGCGGTCGGTACGGGCGAGGACGATCGCCGTGCGGTCGTCGCCCTGCTGGCCGGGGGCGTGGCGGCGGACAGCCTCGAAGGCACCGTCGAGCAGCGCCACGGGAGCGCGCCCCGGGTCGCGCAGGATCTCCGCGATCAGCCGGTGCACGCCGAACTGCCGCCCGGCCGCGTCGCGCGCCTCGACGAGCCCGTCGGTGTAGGCGATCAGGACGTCACCCGGCTCGAGGCGCAGCCGGTGGATCCCCCAGGCGTCCGGGGCGGCCAGCAGATTGGACATCAGCGGCCCGGTCGGCCCGAGCCGCACGATCTGCGCTGATGTCGTCGAGGGCTGGGCCGCCCGGGTCTGCGGTGTCCGGCGCAGCAGCAGCCCGTCCGGATGGCCCGCGTTGACGTAGCAGAGCTCACCGGCCCGCGGGTCGACGACCAGGATGATCGCGGTGGCGAACATCTCCTCGGTCTCGCCGAGGTTCTCCACCGCCCACTCGACGGCCGCCGCGGCGGTGGCACCCGTGCTCAGCGCCGCGTCCAGAAGCTGCTTGAGCCGCAACGCGAAGACGCCCGCGGCGGCGCCGTGGCCGGACACGTCCCCGATGACGACGGCGACGCGCCCGTCGGGCAGCTCCACGGCGTCGTACCAGTCCCCCGCGAGCTCCCCCTGGGCCGGGTCGACCCGGCCGTGCAGCATCAGATCCCGGGCGTGCAGCCGCGACGGGGTGAGAGCGTCGCGCAGCGCGACGACCGCCGGGCCCTGCTGCGCGAGCGCCTCCCAGGACCGTTCGTTCTGCCGGACCAGCTGGACGAGCTGGGCGCGCATCGTCTCGACGTCGGCGGCCAGCGCCACGATCTCGGCGGGGCCGACCGACGGGATCCTGGTGTCGTACCGCCCGGCGGCCACCGCGTTGACCGCCCGCTGTAGCGCGCCGATGGGGCGCAGCAGCCAGCGGCGCGAGGTGACGGTGATCGTCACCAGGACCGCGAGGATAACGAACACCGCGCTGCCGAGCGAGCTCAGCAGCAGAACGGCGGCGCTCTCCACCCGGTCCGACGCCGCGGACTGCTCGGTGTTGATCTGCTCGGCGAGCCGGGCGACCTGGCCGCGCAGCGCGTCGAAGTCACGCCGGGCGTTCGCCCGCACGACCCGGGTGGCGCCGGCGACATCGCCGCGGGACATCGCCGCGAGCTCCGGCTCTACCACCTCGCGCCGCCACGTTCCGTAGGCGGTGTGCACCGCGGCGAGCCGCGTGCGCAGTTCGGGGAAGTCGGCCAGGAGGGTGTCGAGGCGGCTGTCGAGGTTGGGGATCGAGCGGTCGGAGGCTTCGAAGGGCGCCAGGAAGCCGACGTCCTTCGTGACGATGTAACCGCGCAGCGCACTTTCCTGGTTGACGAAATCAGCGAGGAGCAGCGCGGTGGTCGTCGCGGCGGGATCCAGATGACGCCCGCGTTCACCCGCCGCATGCTGCGACCGCACCCCGGAGATCACGGCGAGCACCAGCATCGCGATGATCGCGATGCTGGCGAGCAACGTCAGCACCCTGATGCCGCGTCGAAGGCCGGCGGTCTCGCCCACATCGTCGATTGTGGTCCATCCCGCCCGCCTCGCCGAAGGCGGGGACGTCGCCGGACCATCCGCGCGATCGACCGGATGACCTGCGGATCCGACCCGGTGATCCATCGGTCGGCCGCACTCGCCCCGGCGGCGCCGATTCAGGCCGGGCGACAAACGTAGGAAGCCAGCTGAATTCACGTTTCCTCAACGAGGCGTTGTCCCGGAATTCACCCTTTATCTACAGCAACCAGACGGATGGAAAATTGCACGCTTTCGCCGCTCCCTTGCCTGCCGTGCGAGCGGCGCCGGGAAATCCGGGTAGGAAAACCTGGATCCGGAACGCCGCGTCCTCTCCTCATCAGGAACGGCGGCGCACACGCCGTGAGCGCAGTGAGCGCTGACCGGAACGCCTGACCGAGACGAGGCTGGGAGCAGACGACGATGACCTTCGGTTCGCCCACCGGCTCGGCGGGTGCCCACCGGCCGGCCCCACGCGGTGGCGCCAGGCCAGCAGGCCGGACGCCACGCCGCGTCGGCACCGCTCGCACGGACGCGGCGATCTGGACTCGCGGCCTCACGAAAAGCTACGGCTCCCGGCGCGCGGTCGACCACCTCGACCTGCAGGTGCCCCGCGGCGCACTGTCCGGCTTCGTCGGGCCCAACGGTGCCGGAAAGTCCAGCACACTGCGCATGCTGCTCGGCCTCGTCCGCCCCAGCGCGGGCCGTGGCTACGTGCTCGGCCAGCCCATCAGCCGACCCGACCGCTACCTGCACCGGGTCGGAGCGATGATTGAAGGTCCGACCTTCCACCCGGGGCTGTCCGGGCGGCGCAACCTCGAGCAGCTCGCCACGCTGCGCGGCATCGGCGGCTGGCGCCGCGCGCGCCGCCGCGACCGCATCGAGGCGGTGCTCGCGCAGGTCGGCCTGACCGAACGCGGCGACGACCGGTTCAGCTCGTACTCACTCGGCATGAAGCAGCGCCTCGGCATCGCCGCCGCCCTGCTGCCGGACCCGTGTCTGCTGATCCTGGACGAGCCGACGAACGGCCTGGACCCGGCCGGTATCCGGGAGATGCGCGCGCTGCTTGGCCAGCTCGCCGGGACGGGGATGACCGTATTCGTCTCCAGCCACCTGCTCACCGAGGTCGAGCAGATCTGCGACCACCTCGTCATGATCAATGCCGGCCGGATGCTGTTCCAGGGGCACGTCACCGACCTGCTCGCCGCCGAGGATCCGCGCATCGCGCTGGTGCCCGAGCATGACGGCGACGCCCGCCGGCTGGCCGCGCTGCTGCACGACGTCGGCCTGCGGGTCGAGATCGACCTGCGGCCCGGCCCGCGGGACCCCGGCCAACGCCAGGACTACCAGCCCGTCATCACCGTGCACGGGCCGGAGGGCCTGGCCGCCGACCTCAACCGGCTCGCGATGGGTGCCGGCATCGCCCTGCGCTCGCTGCGCTCGCACCGGCCCAACCTGGAGGAGACGTTCCTGCGCGTCACCGGCGAGATCGACGGCGATCTCCTTCGCTCCGACCAGCCCATCACCGTCCCGGACGCCAGCGTCCCACCGCCCGGCACCGGGCTCGATCCCGCTCACAGCCGGGGGGGCGCCACATGATCAACGCATTCCGGGCCGAATGGGTCCCGCTGCTGCGCTCCCGGTTTCTGCTGGGCACGCTCGGCGCGGTGGTCGGCTGCGCCGTCCTCGGCACGATGCTGACCTTCTTCGCCGTCGGCCACACCGACTTCGACGGCGTCCCCGTCACCGCCCGCGGACTGTCCCAGCCCAACGGCCTGATCCAGGGCGCGCAGGCGGTGGGCATCCTGCTCGGCGTGGTCGCGCTGTCCGTGGTCGCCGCCGTCCTGGCCGGGGATCACGGGCACGGAACGTTGCGCAACCAGCTCGTCGCGCAGCCGCACCGGGCCCGGCTGCTTGCCGGCAAGCTGCTCGCGCTGGCGCTGTTCGTCATCCTCGTCGTCGCAGTCGCGACGGTCACCTCGGTGGCGCTGTCCTTCCTGCTCGCGCCGCTCAAGGGGGTCTCGACCGCCGCGTGGACCAGTGCGGCGGGGGCCGCCGCGCTCGGGGCGGGCTTCCTGAACCTCTGCCTCGGCTCACTGGGCTACGCCGCGGTCGGGGTGCTCGCCGCGATCGTGCTGCGCGGCCCGGCCAGCGCGATCGCGGTGGCACTCGCCTATGCCCTGCCGGTGGAGATGCTGATCTCGCGAATCTACCGACCGGCTCGGGGCTGGCTGCCCGTGCAGCTCATGCAGGAGATCTCCAACGGCGGTTCGAGCTACGCCACGCCGTACGCCGAGGCGCTGCTGCGCGGCCTGCTCTACGGCGCGGCGATGGTGCTCATCGCCATGGTCTTCTTCCGCCGCCGCGACATGACCTCCTGACCGCCCGGCGCGGGCGCCAGCCGCTCCGGAGCGGCCGGTGTCCTGGCGATGCGGCAGGCGGGGCGATGCGGCAGGCGGGGCGATGCGGCAGGCGGGGCGATGCGGCGGGGCAGGGCGATGCGGCGGGGCAGGGTCAGTGGCCGAAGACGTCCGAGTCGAGGGCGTCGGCCTCTCCCGCGGCGCCGCGGTCGAGGGCGGAGATCTCCGCGACCTCGGCGGCACTCAGCGTGAAGTCGAAGACGTCGATGTTCTCGGCCAGCCGGGCCGGGCTCGCCGACTTCGGGACGACCACCAGGCCGAGGTCGAGGTGCCAGCGCAGGACCACCTGGGCCGGGGTCCGGCCGTGCCGGGCCGCGATCTCGGTGATCACCGGCTCGTCGAGCAGACCGGTGCCGGCACCCAGCGGGCTCCACGCCTCGGTGACGATGTCGTGCTCGGCGTGGTACGCGCGGGCCGATACCCGGGCGAGGCGCGGATCGAGCTGGATCTGGTTGACGTCCGGCATGACCCCGGTCTCGGCGAGCAGCCGGTCGAGGTGCGCCGGCTTGAAGTTGGACACGCCGATGGCCCGCACCGCACCGGCCTTCAGCAGCTCGATCAGTCCGCGCCAGGCGTCCACGTAGCGGTCCCGTCCGGGATTCGGCCAGTGGATGAGCAGCAGGTCCAGGTAGTCGATCCCCATCCGGCGCACGCTCTGCTCGGCCGCCCGCCGCACCCCGCGGACGCTGTGGGAGTTCTTGTTGAACTTCGTCGTGACGAACAGCTCCTCCCGGGGTAGCCCGGTGGCACGCAGCCCGGCGCCGACACCGCGCTCGTTGCCGTAGTTGTGGGCGGTGTCGATCAGCCGGTAGCCGAGGCCGACCGCCCGCTCGAGCACCGGCTGGACCCCCTCGTCGTCGAGGGGCCAGGTGCCCAGACCGAGCCGGGGCATCCGGGCGCCATGGGCGAGAGCGACGGTCGGAACGGGCGAAGGCGGCACGGTGGGCAGACCTTTCTGTCACGATGGAAGAACGTCGCGTTCACTGGAGACGTGGCGGGCGCCATCTAAGCCGGGCCGTCTGAGCCGGGCCATCTGAGCCGGGCCATCTGAGCCGGGCCGGCCCGGAAGACGCCGTGGCCCAACGAGCCGTCGGCCGGCGACGCCGCGGCCCGACGAGGATGACGCGGGAGACCCGGCGAGCGCCGTCGGCCGCGTGGGGAGCAGACTGCCAGCATGAGTGCCGCCAGGGATGCCGGAGACGACAAACTCGCCGTAACGCTGCCCGCGGACTCCGCGGAGAACATCCGCTCCGCCGCGGAGGGCGAGGGTCTGTCCCTCGAGGACTTCGCCTCGGAGGCGATGAAGCGGTACGCCCGCGAGGTGCTCGCCGACCGGCGCCTGTTCCTCGTCCCGGACACGGACTGGAGCGCGCTCGAGGCGCTGCTCGAGTCCCCGCCCGCCGATGCTCCCCGGCTGCGCCGCCTGCTCGACGACGAGCCGGGCGCCGAGTAGTCCGCCACCAGACCGCCTCCCGACCCGCGCAGCTTCCCGGCCCGCGCCACCGTGCGCCCGTCCGTGCGGCCCCGCCGAGAAGGATGTCACGCAGTGCCCCTGACCAGACCCAGCGCCCTGACCGACGTCCCGGACCGGGCCACCTTCACCAGCGGTGACGAGTCCCTGGACGCCTGGCTGCGCCACCACGCTCTCGACCACCAGCAGGAACGGACGACGAACACCTTCGTGGTCCTCGACGGTGACCGTGTCGCAGGTTACTACTGCCTGGCGACGGCGGCGGTGGAGCGCATAGCGGGCTCCCGCCGGCGGTCGCGGCGGCCGACCGAGCCGGTCCCGGCGATGTTCGTCGGCAGGCTCGCCGTCGACCTGCGCCACCAGGGTCGCGGCGTCGGCGCGTCCCTGGTCCGGGACGCCGTGATGCGGGCGCTGACGGTGCACCGCATGGTCGGACTGCCCCTGCTGCTCGCCCACTCGTCGCGCCCGGACGGACGGGCGTTCTACCGCCACTTCGGTTTCCGCGCCGTGCGGTTCGATCCCCACCTGCAGGCCCTGCCCCTGCGCGCGGCGGCCGGCGGCTGATCGGCGCCGGTCCGGCC
>NZ_JALKFU020001077.1 GCF_023242965.2 Frankia sp. AgKG'84/4 | reverse complement strand
GGTCGTCGTCGACGTCGACTGGGACCGGTTCCTGCCCGCGTTGACGGCGGCCCGCCCGAGCCACCTGTTCGACGACCTGCCCCCCACCGCGCCGGGGGAGGTCGACCTCGCGGCCGGCGGCGGCGACGCGACGGCGGACACCGACGCCGGGGAGCAGGCCGCGGCGGCGGTCGACTACGCGGCGCTGCCCGCCGCGGCGCGGGCGAGCGCGTTGGTGGAGCTGGTCCGCTCGCAGGCCGCCGGCATCCTCGGCCACGACTCCCCCGCCGACATCGACCCCGACCGCCGGTTCCTGGAACTCGGCTTCGACTCGCTCGCGTCGGTCCAGCTCAGCCGGCGCCTGGCCGCGGCCACCGCGCTGCCGCTGGGGCCGCCGGTCGTCTTCGAGCACCCGACCGTGCACGACCTCGCCGCCCACCTGGACACCCTCGTCGTCGAGACGGGACCGCGGGCCGCGCTGCCGGCGGGCGCCGGCCCGCTGCCGGACCTGATGGGCACCGCTGGCGGGCCGGCCGCGCCCCGGATGGTCCCCGGCCAGCAGTTGGCCGCGCTGATGGTCGGCATCGGCGGGCCGCAGCTGGCCCTCGGTGCGCCAGCGGTCGGCGGCGTGCGCGAGCTGTACCGGCAGGCGTGCGAGGACGGCAAGTTCACCCGGGGCATGGAGCTGCTGCGGGCGGCCGGGCGGCTTCGTCCGGTGTTCACCGAGGTCGGCGAGTACACCGGCCGGACGACGCCCATCCAGCTCTCCGCCGGGCCCGCCGGGACCGCCGTGGTGTGCGTGCCGGCGATGGTCGCCCCCGCCGGCCCGCACAACTTCGCCCGCCTCGCGCTGCACCTGCATGGACAGCGCGATGTGTATGGGTTGAGCCTGCCGGGCTTCGACGACGGTGAGCCGCTGCCGGCGAGCGCCGAGCTGGCCGTCGACCTGCTCGCCGACACCGTCGAGCGGCACTTCGGCGACCGCTCGGTCGCCCTCGCCGGGTACTCCTCGGGCGGCTGGCTGGCACACGCGGTCGCGACCCGGATCGAACAGCGCGGCGGGCGTCCCGCCGCGGTGATCCTGCTCGACACCTGGTTCCCCGAGGACCACATCCGGCGCAACGACATCGCCGAGGAGCTGCGCGGCATCGCCGTGAACGAGCAGGCCTTCGCGCTGATGACCGAGGCGCAGGTCACTGGCCAGGGCGGCTACCTCGATCTGTTCGAGCACTGGCGCCCCGGCCCGCTGCGGACGCCGGTCGTGCTGTTCCGAGCGATGGAGCGGATGCCCGAGCAGCCCGCGTCCGAACGGGACCCCGACGCCGAGCCGGCGGGCGCCGAGTGGAACTTCGCCTATGAGTCCGTCGACGTCGCGGGTGATCACCAGACGATGCTGAACGAGTTCGCCGCGTCCACCTCCACGGCCGTGCACGACTGGCTGCGGGGCAGCGACCCGCGCTGAGCCCGGCTTCCCCGGCGGCGCCGCACGCGCGGCGCCGC
>NZ_JALKFU020001076.1 GCF_023242965.2 Frankia sp. AgKG'84/4 | reverse complement strand
CGCGAGGACGGTGTCGACCGGGGCCGCGGTGTCGCCGACGCGGCCGGCCGCCCGGGCCAGCAGGAAGGCGAGGACCGCCGGGCCGCGCTGCGGGTCGTCGCGCTGGCGGCCGCGGTGGCGGGCGAACCGGTCGGCCTGGGAGATCTCGGCGTCGGTGGCGGCGAGCAGCATCCACGGGTCCGCGCGCAGGATCTCGGCGACGCCGGGCCCGAGGCGCTCGGTCGCGGTACGGGCCAGGCGGGCCGGCAGGTTCGCCGCCGCCAGCAGCTCCACCACGGCGTAGGTGCCCGCGGCGGCCCGGAAGGTGTCCGCCAGCCGGCGCGCGCGGGGCCCGCTGACCCCCTCCACGGTACCGAGCCGGCCGATGTCGACATGCTCGGGAAGGGTGATGCCGGCGGCGGGCAGTCGCGCCGCGGTCGTGCGGCCAAGGCCCGGCCACAGGGCGGCTTCGCAGAACGCGGCGAACACCGCCGTCGGGTCGGGTGCGTCCACCGGGCCGGTGGCGGGGTCGGAACCGACCGGGTCAGGTGCCCCAGTGGGGGCGGTCGGGTGCTCGTCGGGCATGCCCGAAAGCGTAACGACGCACCGCCGGTGGCCGGTCGTGGCCCGCTGGGTAGCGTGGTACCTCCGGTGGCCCGGCTCCGGGTGGCCGCGTGGTCCCCCGCGCGCCGCGGCGGCCACGCCCGGCGCGGCGGTGCTCGCCGACGTCGCGATCCTCACGAAGGGACCGACGGTTGACCACTGTTCTGCTGGTCCGCCACGGCCTCACCGCCGTCACGGGCAAGATCCTGCTCGGCTGGACCCCGGGGGTGGGCCTCGACGAGCGCGGCCGGGGGCAGGCCGACGCCGTCGCGCGCCGCCTCGCCGACGTCCCGCTCGCGGCGGTCGTGTCCAGCCCGCTGGATCGCTGCCGCCAGACGGCCGAGGCCATCGCCGCGCGCCGCCCGGCGGGCGAGCGGGCCGCGGACGTCGCCATCGACGAGCGAATCGGTGAGTGCCGCTACGGCGACTGGACCGGGCAGGAGCTCGCGGTGCTCGCGAAGGACCCACTGTGGGCGGTGGTGCAGAACCAGCCGAGCGCCGTGGTGTTCCCCGGTCCCGAGGGTGAGGCGCTGCGCGACACCCAGGCGCGCGGGGTGAACGCCGTGCGGGAGTGGAACGCGCGCCTCGGCCCCGATGCGACCTGGCTGCTGTGCTCGCACGGCGACGTGATCCGCACCGTCGTCGCCGACGCGCTCGGCCTGCATCTTGACCTGTACCACCGGATCACGATCGATCCGTGCTCACTGACGGTCATCCACTACGGCGAGCGGCGCCCGCTGGTCCGGCGGCTCAACGACGTCGGCGGCGACGTCAGCGACCTGCTCCCCAAGCCCAAGCCGGCCCAGGCCCCCGCCGGGGCGGAGGACCCGTCGTCGCCGGGACCGGCGCCCGCGGCGGCGGATCCCGGCGAGGCCGTCGGCGGCGGCGCCGGCGCCTGGTCGC
>NZ_JALKFU020001075.1 GCF_023242965.2 Frankia sp. AgKG'84/4 | reverse complement strand
CACCACGGCCGCGCCGGCGGCGCCCGGCGGCTCGGCGGCCACCGGCGGCGCCGCGGCCACCGGTGGGCCCATCGTGACCGGCACCCTCGTGCAGGCCGATGACTTCGACGGCTCGGCCATCGACACGAAGAAGTGGTTCGTCTACAACAGCCCGAACAGCGGCTTCGCGCGGGTGCCGGAAGCGGTGAGCGTCGGCGGCGGCTACCTCAGGATCACCGGTGGGGTGAACAGCGCCGGCAAGGACGTCTCCGGCGGCGTGTCCAGCCTGGTGCACCAGGCATATGGGCGCTGGGAGGCGCGCCTCCGGGTCGAGAAGGGCGCCGGCTACTCGGCGGTGGCGCTGCTGTGGCCGCAGTCGGAGAAGTGGCCGAACGACGGGGAGATCGACCTCGTCGAGGTCAAGGAAGGCGACCGCCAGTCTGCGACCGCGGCCGTTCACAACGGGCCGAAGAACGACATCATCGAGACCCCGACCCCGATGGTCGCCGACTTCACGGCCTGGCACACCGTCGCCGTCGAATGGCTGCCTGACCGGTTGACGTACTTCCTCGACGGCCGGGCCGTGCTCACGGTGAAGTCCGGTTACACGAAGAACGGCGCGTCGACCATTCCGAACACCTCCGACATGCACCTGGCGCTGCAGCTCGACACCGGCTGCCACGACCACATCCCCTGCCGCACCAGCAGCACCCCGGCGAAGGTCTCGATGTACGTCGACTGGATTCGCACGTACGCCTACCGGGGCTGAGGCCCGACCGGGTCGGCGGGTCCGGGCACCAGGGCGGCACCCTGGCCGGGGCGGTGGCGCCGCTGGTGGTCAACGCACCGCGTAGACGCGCCAGGCAGGCAGGTCGCCGGGGTTCGGCTCGACGCGCACGAGGCGGTAGGCGGGATCTGTCTCGAGGTGCGGGTGGGAGTCGGCGACCGCGTCGGCCGGGCTGGACCCGCTGACGAGGCGGGTGACGAGGTAGCGCACCCGGTGGCCCAACGGATCGCCGAGCAGGGTGGCGAAGTCACGGTCCGGGGTGATGGCGAACTGGTCCGGGCGCCGGGATGACAGGACGACCTCGTAGCCGTCGGCGGCGTCGAGCAGCACCGCGCCGTGCGGAAGACGCTGGTGGTCGAGCCAACGGGCGAGCGTGCGGTCCTGGGCGTAGCGGTGGACGACCTTGCGCTGCTCCGGGCTGGCCCGGCCGGGGTCGAAGATCTGGGTCAGGAAGTACGACTCCTCCCGGGCGAGGCGCGGGTTGAGCATGCCGCCGGCGGTCACCGGCCCGGCGGCGAGCAGCATCAGCAGCATGACCGCGGGGGCGGCGAGACTCCCGTGGCGCAGGGCGAGGCGCTGGTACCACCCGGACGACAGCTGCCCGTACCGGCGTAGGCCCCGGCGCGCGGGGGCGAGCCGGCCGGTGTGCCGGGACGGGCTGCCGGTGTGCCGGGACGGGCCACTGCCGCGCCGGAGCCGGCCGGCCGTGGGGGCCACCAC
>NZ_JALKFU020001074.1 GCF_023242965.2 Frankia sp. AgKG'84/4 | reverse complement strand
CCACGCTCACCAACCCGAACGTGGCGGCCACCGGCGCGGCGGCGACGAGATGCGCGGCGCGCCTGGTCAACGCCTCCCCGCCGACGGCCGGTCCCAGCGCTTCGGCGACCCGCAGGTGCAGCCGCTGGCGGCGCAGGCTGGAGATGCCGCTGACGATCTCGTCCCGCAGCAGGGCGTGCGCGAACATGTACCGGCCCGTGCCGGCGGCCTGGACGATGACATGCTCGTCCGCCGCGTCGTCCAGCAGATCGGCCAGCTCGTCGAGGTCGAGCCGGGTCACCCGGGCCAGCAGGTCGATGTCCAGGGTGTCGCCGATGATCGAGGCGGCCCGCAGCGCATGCAGCACCGCCGAATCAAGGCCGGCGAGGCGGCGGCCGAGCACCGAGCGCACCGCCACCGGCACCTGGCCGCCGGCGCGCTCCTCTGCCGGCAGCCGGGCGTACTCGCAGACGAAGAACGGGTTGCCGCCGGTGCGCTCGGCGAGCTGCGCGGCCTCGCCGGGGGCGATCCGCGTGCCGCTGACCCGGCTGACCAGCTCGGACACCTCGGCCTCGGTCAGCGGGGGCACGGCGAGACTACGCGTGGCCCGCCGGCGAGCGGCGGCGGCCAGCAGCCGGTCGAGCTCTCCGCGCCCGGCGACGTCACGCGCGGTGACGACGACGGCGAGCCTCGGCAGGTCGCCCGCCTCCGCGAGGTGGGTGAGCAGCCGCAGTGACGCGGCGTCCGCCCAGTGCACGTCCTCGGTGATCAGCAGCAGCGGGCGGGTCCGCGTCGCCTCGGCGAGGGTCGCGAGCACCCGTTCGTAGACGGCGAACCTGGCCGCGTCGGCGTCGGCGCCGTCCGGCGGAGTGAGCAGATCGTCCGGATCCGCCCCGAGATCGCGGAGCAGCTGGCGCACCGGCCACCACGGCGGGACGGCGTCGTCGTCCGGGCAGCCGGTCCGGGACACGCTTCCACCCGCGAGGTCCCAGCGGGCCGCGGCCTCCTCAGCCAGTCTGCTCTTGCCGATGCCGGCCGGGCCGGTGAGCACCACCCACCTGGCCGCCCCGGCCAGCGCCTCACCGAGGGCCGACTCCAGCTCCGCGACCTCCCGGGACCGCCCCACCAGATCACCGCTGGACGCACCGGCGACGACGGCCGGCGACGGCTCCGACCCGAGGGCACGACGCTGAACCATCCCGGAAACGGCACGGCCGGCGTCGACGAATCCGGGGGCGGCCGACACCGCGCGGTCGGGCGCCCGCACGGCGGGCCAATGGGCGAGGTCCGGGTCCTGGCGCAGGATCGCGCCCTGCAGGTCGCGCAGTTCGGGGCCGGCGTCGAGGCCGAGATCCGTGTCGAGCCGAGCGGCGTACTCGCGGTAGGCGGCCAACGCCTCGGCTGCCCGTCCAGCCCGGTACAGCGCGGTCATGTGCAGCCAGCACGCCCGCTCGGCCAACGGCGCCTCGGCGACCAGGCGGCGCGAGCGCTGCGCGGCGGCGGTGACC
>NZ_JALKFU020001073.1 GCF_023242965.2 Frankia sp. AgKG'84/4 | reverse complement strand
AGGTGTTTGGTTGGGGTGTGTGTCGGTCGGTGGTGTCCGGGGGCAGCCCCCGCCCCCCCCCCCCCCCCCCCCCCCCCCCCCCCCCCCCCCCCCCCCCCCCCCCCCCCCCCCCCCCCCCCCCGGCCCGGTTCGGGCCGACCGAGGGGTCAGGTGGTCTGGGCGGTCGTGTCGGTGGAGGTGGTGGACGCGGCCGCCTTCGGGGCGGTCAGGTCGTAGAGGGTGACGCCGCCGACGGTTTTCGCGGTGAAGTTCGCCTCGATCCAGCTCGCGATGCTGCCGGAGTCGTTGCTGCCACCGTTGGCCTGGCCGAAGCCGCCGCCGGCGATGAAGTAGTGGATCTTCTTCTCGCTGACGTACGTCTTGAACTGGTCGAGGCTCGGCGACGGGTCACTGCCGTTGAAGCCGCCGATCGGCATCACGGCCTTGCCGGTGGCGAGCTGGTAGCCGGCGGCGCTGTTGGAACCGACGGCCGCGGCGACCCAGGTGTAGCCGCTGGCGCCCGCCTTGAACAGGTCGACGATCTCCTTGCCGGGGGTGGCGGCGTTGAGCAGGCCGCCCCCGCCCATGCCGCCAGGACGAGCGGCCGTACCCGTGCCGCCGGCAGCCGTGCCACCCTGGCCGGGAACCGTGCCCTGGCCACCCGCGGTGCCGCCCGGGAGGGTGCCGCCGCCGGGCAGTGCGCCGGTGCCGCCCTGGGCACCGGTTCCGCCCTGGCCGCCGAAGCCCGGGAATCCGCCGGCCTGGCGCTGGCCGAAGCCGCGGTTGGCGCCGTTTCCGCGCCGCCCGAAAGCACCCGGGCCACCGCCGAAGCCGCCGAAGCCGGCGCCGGCGGGACCCGCCGACGGGATCGAGCCGGTGTGCGGGGTCTGGGCGGTGGCGATCGTGTAGGCGCCCGGGCCGAACAGGCCGGCGACGAGGGCCACGAGGGCGACGCCGAGCGCGGCGCGGCGCGGTAGCCGGAGGGAGGCGAGGAAGCCGAGCGCCGCGATGATCCCGGTGACGAGCACGACGTAGCGGATCCACGGATGCCAGTCGGGCGTGCGGTTGAGCAGCGTGTACGACCACCAGGTCGTCATGCCGATGGCTGCCGCGCCACCGACCGCAGCCACCGGGTTGTGCCGGTTGCGCCACAGCAGCACCGCGCCGATACCCACCACCGCGCCGATCGCCGGTGCGAGGGCCACCGTGTAGTACGGGTGGAAGATGCCCTTCATCTCGCTGAAGATGATCCCGGTGACGAGGAGCCAGCCGCCCCAGAGCACGAGCGCGGCCCGCAGCCGGTCCGTGCGCGGTGCCCGTCGAGTGAACCAGAGCCCGGCGACCAGCAGAATCAGCGCGGCCGGCAGCAGCCAGGAGATCTGACCGCCGACCTCGGAGCCGAACATCCGGGTCAGTCCCGACTGCCCCCACATGCCGCCGCCGCGTCCACCCGGTCCGCCGCCCGGTCCGCCGGGGCCCAGGAAGGTGCCCGCGCCGCCGGCGGCGGCTCCGCCCGTCCCCGTTC
>NZ_JALKFU020001072.1 GCF_023242965.2 Frankia sp. AgKG'84/4 | reverse complement strand
CCGCCGGCCCGCCCGCCGGGCGCACCTCCCGCGGGCCGCCCGACCGGCCAGCCGGGACCGGTCTGGGCAACCAGGCTCCCGCCGGCCGCGCGCCAGCGGTCCGCGGTCGGGCGGGCGCGGGCACTCTGATCCCGTTCCCGGTGTCGCCGCCGTCCCCCGACTCAGGCCCGACACCAGGCCCGACACCAGGTTCAGACCCGCGGCCAGCTCCAGCTCCAGGCCCAGCTCCAGGCCCAGGCCTAACGCCGGATCCGGGGCCAGATCCGAATCCAGGTCGAGGCCCAGACCCGGCTCCGCCGGCCGGGCCGGGTCCCGGCTCACCGACGGCCAGGGCCGCTGGCGCCAACCGGGCAGCCCGCCCCACACCGGCCGCGGCGCGCAGCTCGGCGACGAACCGAACCGAGGGCGTGCTCGAACAGGCCGATGTCGTCGGTGAGGCGGATGAGATGGTCGAACGAGACCGCGACGGTCACCGGGCCACCGACACGGGCGCGCTGGAGGGCCGGCTCCCGCGCCGGGCGACGAGCCCGGCGGCCAGCTGCCGGTACCGCCCGGCGACCGCCGGCCACAGCAGGTCCGGGGCCTTGGCGGCGGCGGCGCCGGCGAGTCCGGTACGCACCGTCTCGTTGGTGGTGATGCTGCGCACCGCGGCGGCGATCGCGCCCGGGTCCCGGTGCGGCACGACCAGGCCGCTGCCGTCGCCGAGGAGCTCGACGGCGTGCGGGAAGGCAGTGGCGACGATCGGGCACGACGCGGCGACCGCCTCGATGAGGACACCGGAGGTCACCTGGTCCACCGAGTCGTAGGGCAGCAGCACCACGTCGGCCTGGCGCACCAGCCCCGCGAGCGACACCGCGTCGAGGTAGCGGTCGTCGAAACTGACGGAGTCGGTCAGGCCCAGGTCCCGGACCTGGGCGGTCAGCCTGTCCCGGTAGGCCTCGCCCTCCCGGGCGAGGACCTTCGGATGGGTCTGGCCGGCGATGACGTAGCGCGGCGCGGGTGCGAGGCCGGCGAGCTGCGCCATGGCGGCGATGCCCCACTCGATGCCCTTGCCCGGTCCGATCAGCCCCCAGGTGAGGATGGTCGGCCGGTCGGCGTGCCGCCCCGGGGCCCGCTGGCCGTCCGCCGCGCCGTGCGGGATGACCACCACGCGGCGCGGATGGACCCGGTAGCCCTCGACGAGCCGCACGCGCGCGGTCTCGGTCATCACGACCACCGCGTCCGCCGAGGCGACGATGGCGTCCAGGACGCGACGCTGATGCGGCGTCGGTGTCACCAGCACGGTGTGCAGGACGACGATCACCGGCACCTCGACGGCATCGAGCACGGCGAGCACCTCGTCGCCGTCCGGCCCGCCGTACACGCCGTACTCGTGCTGCAGCACGGCGACGTCGAAGCCGTTGAGCAGCCGCGCTGCCTCGCGCGGTCCGCCCGGTGTGCCGGCGACGAGGTTCCCGACCACGGCCGTCGCGCCGGGTGGCGCGGGCCGCCCGGGCGACCGGGCC
>NZ_JALKFU020001071.1 GCF_023242965.2 Frankia sp. AgKG'84/4 | reverse complement strand
GGCGCCGGAGCCCGAGCTGGCGTGCCGGGAGGCGCCGGGAGGAGCGGGCCCGCGATCGCCCGGCGGGTGGCGGCGTCGCGGGCGGCCTCACTGACGCGGCGATGGGTGACGCCGACCTCCGCCATCCTGATCAGGCCCAGCACGGCCAGCCCGAGCAGCACCTGGGAGGGGACGGCGGCGAACGCGTTGCGCACCTCGACGACCAGGGGCACGAGCAGGACGAGGCAGGCCGTCGCGGTTCGCCGCGCCGACCGGCCATGGTCCATCCACGCCACCGCGAGGCCGGTGAGCAGCAGGAACAGGATGACCCCGGGGCGACCGAAGTTGTAGTAGGCCTCCGCGATCGGCGACCCGCCGATCGGGCCCTCCCGGTTCATGATCAGCACGTTGAACAGCCGCTCGTCGGTGAACTGCGACGGCTGTGGGTGGCCCAGCAGCCGGCCCTCGACGAACCGGTCGAGCTGCCCGTAGAAGGTCGAGCCGGGGGGCGGGCGCTCGCCGAGGCCGTCGCGCCATTCGAGCACCGAGCCGATCGGGCGGATCGACGCGCCGAGTTCCGCGATCCCGTCAACCGGGCTGAACGTGATGGCCTGCAGCCGGACGCCGGACAGGCCGGACTGGCGGATCTCCCGCAGGCCGCCGATGAACGCGAGCAGCAGGACGGCGCCGACGAGCACCACCACGCCGCGCACGACGACGCGCCGCCGCGCCGCCACGGCCGCCGCGGAGACCGCCGGGAACATCACCTCGCCGCGCAGGCCGAGCGGCAGCGCCACGACCGCGAACACCGCGAACAGCACGACCGCCGCCCGCCGCCAGCGGCTCGGCCCCCCGATGACGGCGAGCACCAGGCCCAGGCCCATCCCGAACAGCACGTAGGGCACCGTGGGGGCGCGCAGGGCGGACTGGCCGACGTCGGCGTACGAACCGAACAGCAGGCCGAGCCCGCCGGCGGCGAGCACGGTGGCGACCAGTCCGACGACCGAGGCGGCAAGGAGCAGGAAGCCGGCGGGCGCCCGCAGGTCCGGCCGCTGGGACGGCTCGTCGGGCGCCGGGTGGTCGACGGCGGCCACCGGGTTCGGGCGCAGCGCCCGCCAGCCGGTCATCGCCGCCACCCCGACGGTGGCGCTGACGACCCCGAGCGTCGCCACCGCGAACAACCTGCTCATCGGGAACACGGACAGCCAGCGGAAGTCGTACTGGGCCCGGATCCGGCCGAACGAGGTGTCCGTGGCGAACAGCGCCGCCACCCCGAAGTGGAACACCGACAGCGTGATCAGGTAGACCGACGAGCACGCCCACACCCCGCGCGGCTGCGCCCGCACGCACAGCACCACGCAGACCGCGACCACCGCGACGGCCACCCGGGCGGCGCTGCGCTCGGGCAGCGCGGCGAACGACGACGCCCAGGCCGCGACGGCGAACAGCGCGATCACGCAGCCGGCGAGTGCCGTCCCCGCGGCCCGCCGCTGCGGTAGCGGCGCGACGGCGCCCACGATCTCGACACGGCGC
>NZ_JALKFU020001070.1 GCF_023242965.2 Frankia sp. AgKG'84/4 | reverse complement strand
AGGTAGACCCGCGCCAGCCGGGCGTCCCGGCGCAGCCCGCCCAGCCAGCTTTCCGCGCCGACGTCCTCGAACAGGTGCGCCCAGCCGCGCAGCCCGAGCCGGTTCAGGGCGATGGCCAGTTCCTGGGCACCGGCGTGCAGGCCCGGCTGGTCCGCGCGGCACGCGAACGCCTGTGCCCAGGCGGTCTCGGCCGGGTCGAGGGAGTCGGGTGCGCGCAGCTGCCAGCCACCCCGGGCCGGCGAACGGGTGAGGATGTCGGCCCGTTGCGCGACGGCCGGTGGCAGGGACTCGGTCGCGGACAGGTGGCGCGCGTTGGCGCCGCCGAACGTCGTGCCCTGCCGGTCGGTGTCCGCGCGGTCCGCCGGGGCCGCATCGACGATCAGGATCCGGTGGCGGCCGCGCAGACGTAGCACCAGTGCCGTCACGAGGCCGACGATGCCGCCGCCGACGATCACCACTCCATGGCGGCCGGACGCCGAGGCGGCCGCGGTCGATGTGCCCGCCCTGGTTGCTGCCGTCGCCGTCGCCGTCGCCGTCGTGGTCGCCGTCGTGGTCGCCGTCGTGGTCGTGGTCGTGGTCGTGGTCGCCCGGAGCGAGAGGGGTGGCGCGAGCAGGCCGGTGCCGGGGATCTCGTCGAGGTCGGCGCTGCCGGCGACGGTGAGCACCGCCTGGTCGAGGTCTTCGTCGCAGGCGGGCGTGCGCATCGCCGCGGAGCACAGGGTGAAGCCGTGGCGGAGCTCGCCGCCATCGCGGGCGATCCGGCCGGCGAGCAGGTCCCGCACAGGTGCGAGCAGCCGGGGGGCGTTGTCCAGCACGACGGTGAGGCCGTCGCGGTCGTAGGCGTCGAGCACGGCGCGGGCGGTGAACACCTCGGGCTCGCTGACGCTGACGAGCCGGTCACCGCGGAACAGCTCCAGCGGGCCCGCGTCGATCAGGCCGGTGCTCGCCCACGGACCGGTGTGGACGAGGGGGACGGCGAGGGCGAGCGCGTCGGCGGCGCCGAGGACCTGCGCCACGGTTCTCGCGGCGCGAACGTCGTCCGCGGGAAGCTGGTGGCGCCGGGTCCAGGCGGACAGCGCCGCCGGGTCGGTGGCCAGGGAGGGGGAACAGACGACCAGCCGCCAGCCGCGGGCGCTGGCGGCCCGCGCCACCCGGCTGTTGATGTCACCGGCGCCGACCAGCCCGAGCACTCCCGGCCCGGTACCGCCGGGCCCGGTACCCTCCGGCGTCGACGCGAACAGACAGTCGATCATGAATTGGGCGACGTGGCGTGCGTTGACCTCCGGTGTGTTGCGCACCGTGACGCCGAGGTGGGCGGCGGCGGCCAGGTCGACGGCGGCCAGTGAGGTGCCGCGGCGGATGAGGACCAAGGTCCGGTCGTCACCGGTGGCGCGCACCGCCGCCGCCCAGCGGGCGAGGGCGTCGGCGGGCACGGCGTTCGCGCCCACGATCAGCGTGTGCGGGCGCAGCTCGGCCAAGGCGTCGGCCAGCAGGTCCGGGCGGGTGGCGAGGCG
>NZ_JALKFU020001069.1 GCF_023242965.2 Frankia sp. AgKG'84/4 | reverse complement strand
GGCGAGGATCGCGCGCCGGGCGAGCCAGCGCGGGCCTGTTCGTGCCACGACCGGCCGCCCACGGCCTGCGCGGTGTGCCCGGTGTGCCGGCTGGTGGCGGCGTTCGTCGGCGAGGGCCCCGACGTGATCAGGCACCTGACGGCGGCCGGTGAGTCGCTTGCCGCGGCGTTGCGCGCGATCGTGGACACCGTCGCCAGTGCCGTCGCCGATGCCGGGTCAGCCGACCCGCGTCCGCCCACGGCCGCCAGACCGGGCGCGGGCCGGGAGGCCCACCCGGACCCCCGACGTGGGGAGGCCGCGGGCACTCGCCCCGCACCAGCGCCCAGACCACGCGTCCAGAGGATCGATATCACATGAGTATCAGCGCTTCCGGCTCCTCGGACCAGAACGAGTCCCACGCCGGCGGTACCGCCCCGACCTCGGCCCGTCCCGCGGGCTCGGACGTGACGATCAGCCCCCTGCCGCCCACCTTCATCACCGCACCCGTCGAGGACGACCGGCGCACCGCCGGCCTGACGATCGGCGTCGACGTCGGTGGCACGAAGGTCGCCGCCGGCGTCGTCGACGGCACCGGCACGGTCCTCGCCACCGTTCGCCGGCCCACCCCCGGGCACTCCGCCGCCGAGGTCGCCGACACGATCGCCGCCGTCGTCGCCGAGCTCAGCGACGGCTACGACGTGCGGGCGGTCGGCATCGGAGCGGCCGGCTGGATCGACGCGGACCGGTCCCGGGTCGTGTTCGCGCCGAACCTGGCGTGGCGCGACGAGCCCCTGCGCGACGAGGTCGCCCGCCGCGTCGGCCTGCCCGTCGTCGTCGAGAACGACGCCAACGCGATGGCCTGGGCGGAGTACCGCTTCGGCGCCGGCCGCGGCCGGCGCGACCTCGTCTGCCTCACCGTGGGCACCGGCATCGGTGGCGGCATCGTGCTGGGTGGCGAGCTGTTCCGCGGCGCGTTCGGCATCGGCGCCGAGATGGGCCACATGCGGATGGTGCCCGACGGCCACCTGTGTGGCTGCGGCAACCACGGCTGCTGGGAGCAGTACGCCAGCGGCCGCGCCCTGGTCCGCTCGGCGCGGCACATCGCCGCCGACGACCCGGCGGCCGCCGCGGCGATGCTGGAGGCCTGCGGCGGCGACGTCGACGCGCTGACCGGCCCGGACGTCACCGAGGCCGCCCGCAAGGGCGATCCGGCCGCGGTCCGTTGCCTCGCCGAGGTCGGCCGCTGGCTCGGCGACGGTATGGCCAGCCTCGTCGCCCTGCTCGACCCGGACCGGTTCGTGATCGGCGGCGGCGTCTCCGACGCCGGTGAGCTGCTGCTGGGCCCGGCCCGCGAGCGGCTGCGCGAGGTCATGCCCGGCCGGGGCCACCGGCCCGAGGCGGAAGTGGTGATCGCCGAACTGGGCGCGCAGGCCGGCCTCGTCGGCGCCGCCGCCCAGGCCCCCCACTATGCTGTCTCTTATAAAAAAAATACGCTGCCGACCAAAATAACTCAATGTATATATATGTGGTCGGCGGATCATTAAA
>NZ_JALKFU020001068.1 GCF_023242965.2 Frankia sp. AgKG'84/4 | reverse complement strand
GCCGCCGGCCGGGCGGGGCAGACCCGCGGGCGGCGGCCGGGACACGCCCCGTGGCCCGGCGGCCCGGCCCCGGGCTACTCGCCCTACCCCGACGACCGGCCCGCCGCGGACGACCACGGGGAGTACCGCCAGCCACCGGCCGGCCTCTACCGGCAGGACGATGACCTCGTCGAACCAACCGCCCGGTACGGGCTCGCAGAACCGGGTTCCTACGCTCCGGGAGCGGGCGACACCGGTTCGCGGCCCCCGGCCCCAGGCCGGGACCAGCGTGATCCCCGCGCGGGCCTGCTCACCAGCGCCCTGTTGCCGCCACCGCCGCAGACGTCGTCGCGTGGCTGGCGCAAGCTCGTCTACCAGGTGTCCGCCGGTGCGGTGAACCCCGGGCCGTCCCCGGACGAGGTCCGTGACCAGCGGCTGGTCGCCCGGATCCGCACCCCACTGCTGGACTGCCACCGGATCGCGGTGATGTCGCTCAAGGGCGGCGTCGGCAAGACCACGACCACCGTCGCGATCGGTTCGACGCTGGCGAGCCTGCGCGGTGACCGCGTCGTCGCGATCGACGCGAATCCGGACCGCGGCACCCTGGGCTCCAAGGTGCCCCGCACGTCCGCCCACACCGTGCGGGAGTTGCTGGAGGACGCGCCCCGGCTGCATCGCTACGTGGACGTACGCAAGTACCTGTCCCAGGCCGACTCGCGCCTGGAGGTGCTGGCCTCAGCGAACGACCCGGAGCTGTCCGACTCGTTCGGTGACGCCGAGTACCGCGCCGTGGACGATCTTCTCCAGCGGCACTACTCGATCCTGTTGACCGACTGCGGCACCGGGATCCGGCGCAGCGCGATGCACGGCGTGCTGGAGACCGCCGACACCCTCGTGATCGTCAGCAGCGCGACCGAGGACGGCGGATCCAGCGCGCGCGCGACCCTGGACTGGCTGGACGCTCATGGCTACGCCGATCTGGTCCGCGAGTCCGTCGCGGTGATCTCGATGTTCCCCGCGCAGGTGGAACGGGCCGAGGTCGACACGCTCGCCGGCCACTTCGAGGCCCGCACCCGGCGGGTGGTTCGCGTGCCGTACGACCCGCACCTGGCCGACGGCGGCCGGATCGTGCTGTCGGACCTCAGGCGGGAGACCCGGGACGCCTACCGGGAGATCGCCGGGGCCGTCGGGGAGCGGTTCGGCCAGGAACGCGGCGACCAGCCGCGCTGACCCCCACCCGGGCCGGCCGGCGGGCCCAGATCCGCTCAGTGGGTCTGATCGCTCGGCGGGCGGGGGTGATCAGCGGGCCAGCGCCGTCACCGCCGCGCGCACGCCGGGTCGCCGCAGCTGGCGGGCCACCGTGGTGCGGCCCTCGATGAGCCGGGTGAACAGGCCGAACGTGCCGGGGCTGGACAGCAGCGCGTGCATCACCGCCGGCCGACGGGTGAACGCGCCGAGGACCTCACGGCCGGCGGCGATCTCCGGGCCGAGGACGGCCTCGATCCGCCCCTGGTAGGCGGCGAGCGCCGCCGTCCCCTGCAGGCC
>NZ_JALKFU020000091.1 GCF_023242965.2 Frankia sp. AgKG'84/4 | reverse complement strand
CCCGGCGGGGGCCGCGCCCACCCGCGCGGGCGGGGGCCGCGCCGGCGTGGCGCCGCGGGCCCGCCGGGGGGAGGCGGGCGACGACGCGTCGTCGCCCGTCGAGGAGCTGACGGGCCCCGACGGCGCGATCGTCGCCCGGATCGTGCGCGGCAGCGCCGACACGTCCGCCACCGTCGTGTTCGTCCTGCCCGGTGGGGGCAGCGGCTGGCCGGCGATGGCCCGCGAGCTGCTCGCCGAGAGCCCGGTGTTCGCCGAGCACCTGCGCGCCGTCGCCGCCACCCTCGCCCCCCACCTGGACTGGGACCTCCTCGACGTCCTCACCGAACGTCCCGGCGCCCCGGCGCTGGAGCGCATCGACGTCGCCCAGCCCGTGCTGTTCGCCGTCGCCGTCGCCCTCGCCCGTCTCTGGCAGCACCACGGCGTCGAGCCGGCCGCCGTCGTCGGCCACAGCCAGGGGGAGATCGCCGCCGCCCACCTCGCCGGCGCCCTCAGCCTCGCCGACGCCGCTCTGATCATCGCCGTGCGCAGCCGGATCATCGCCGGGCTGCCCGAGTCGGGAACCATGGCGTCGGTGCGGCTGTCCGCCGACGAGCTGCGGGACCGGCTCGCCCGGTTCGGCGGCGGCGAGGCAGCGCACGGCCTGACCGTCGCCGTGCTCAACAGCCCGACGAGCACCGCGATCGCCGGGCCGCGCGACGCCCTCGACGCGTTCGCCGCGCGGCTGCGCGCCGAGGGGATCTCCGTGCGGGAGATCCCGGTCGGATTCGCGTCGCACTCGCCGCGGATGGCGGCGGCCCGCGACGAGCTGCTCGCCGTGCTCGCCGCGATCCGGCCGCGGCCGGCAAGCATCCCGATCCTGTCGACCGTCACCGCCGACTGGATCGACCCGGCCGCCCTCACCGCCGACTACTGGTACGCCAACCTGCGCCAACCCGTCCTGTTCGAACCCGCCACCCGCGCCCTGCTCGCCGCCGGCCACGACCTGTTCATCGAGATCAGCCCGCATCCCGGTCTCACCACCGCGATCGTCGAGACCGCCGAGGCCGCCGCCGACGTTCCCGGCCCGGTCGCCGCGGTGGCGACCCTGCGCCGCGGTGTCGGCGGGCTGGCCGCGTTCCACACCGCACTGGCGGGGGCGTACGTCCGCGGCGCACGGTTCGACCCGCAGGCCGTCTACGCCGGACGCGGCGCAGCGCCAGTCGACCTGCCGACATACGCATTCGCCCGCCGCCGCTTCTGGCTCGACGGGTCCACCACCTCGCCCACGGCGGACGCGTCCGGGCTCGGCCTGCGGCCGACCGGCCATCCGCTGCTCGGGGCCACAGTCCGCCTCGCCGGGTCCGACGGGTCGGTGTCGACCGGCCTGCTGTCGCTGCGCACCCAGCCGTGGCTCGCCGACCATGTGGTGTTCGGCGAGGTGGTGGTGCCCGGCGCCGCCCTGGTCGAGCTGGTCGTGCGGGCCGGCGACGAGGCCGGTACCGACGTCGTCGAGGAACTGGTCATCGAGACGCCCCTGATCGTGCCGGCCCGCGGGGGCGTCCAGCTCCAGGTGAGCGTCGGCGCCGCCGACGCGACCGGTCGGCGCCCGGTCAGCGTGCACGCCCGCGCCGAGGACGCCGCCGAAGCGGCGGACTGGGCCCGGCATGCGCACGGCATCCTGCTCACCGCCGCCGACGCGGCCACCCTTCGCCCGGACGCTGCCGGCCTGAATGGTGCCGGCCTGAATGGTGCCGGCCTGAATGGTGCCGGCCTGAATGGTGCCGGCCTGAATGCTGGCAGCGACTTGGCGGCGCCTGAATGGCCGGCGGCCGACGGTTGGCTCCCAGCCGACGCGGCCCGCGCCGACGTCGACGCGCTCTACGACACCTTTGCCGACTCCGGGCTCGCCTACGGCCCGACCTTCCGTGGGCTGCGGGCCGCCTGGCAGGCCGGCGAGCGGCTGTTCGCCGAGGTGGCACTGCCCGTTGACGCCGCGGAGCGGGCCGGCGCCTTCGGCTTGCACCCGGCGCTGCTCGACGCCGCGCTGCACCTCACCGGCCTCGCCGCAGCCGCGGATGGTGCCCGGCTGCCCTTCGTCTGGCGCGGGGTGCGGCTGCATGCCGCGGGCGCCGCCGCGCTGCGGGTACAGCTGCGCGCCACCGGCCCGGACCGAATCTCGCTCACCGCGGTCGACGACGAGGGCGCCGCGGTCGTCTCGGTGGCGGAGCTGGCGCTGCGCCCGGTCACCGCGGAGCAGGTCCAGGCGGCCGGCTCGCGGCGTGCCGATGACCTGTTCGCATTGTCCTGGGCGCCGTTCGCGGCCGCCACGGAGTCGACCGGCGCTGGCGCGGCTGGCGCGGCTGGCGCGGACAGCTGGACGCTGGTCGCGGCCTCGGCCAGCACAGGTCTCGCGTCGGTCGCGGCGACGCTGCGTTCCGCCGGGCACGCCGCCGAGGTCGTCCCCGACCTCGACGCCCTCGACGCGCGGCATCGGACCGACGAAGCCGTGCCGAGTCTGGTCGTCGTCTCGCCGTCAGCTTCGCCGGTCGACCCGGCGCATCCGGGGCAGGTGCCGGCGGCGGCCCGGGCCGCCGTGGCCGACATCCTCAGCCTGCTCCAGCGCTGGCTCGCCGATGACCGCTGGACGGCGGCGACCCTCGTGGTGCTGACCGCCAACGCGGTCAGCGTGACCGGCGAGGACGTCGACCTCGCCACCGCGGCGACCTGGGGCCTGGTCCGCACCGCGCAGAGCGAGAACCCCGGTCGCGTCCTGCTCGTCGACACCGACCACCACCCGGCCTCCACCGCCGCCCTGCCCGCCCTCGTCCGCGCCGCCCCCGGCCGGGTCGGCGCGGACGGCGGCCAGCTCCCGCTGCACGGTCGCCGGCGCGGGGATCTCCTCGGCCTTCGCGAGCCGGTCGGCGGCCTTGCCGAGGGCGATCGCGTAGGCGAACAGCGCGGGTGCCGTGGGCGTGAGCGGGCTGTCGTCCTCCGCCGCCTCCAACGCCACCAGCGTCCGGTCGTAGAACTTCCGGCGCGCGAGCGTCGGTTCACTGTCCAGGTCGACGGTCTCCAGCGCGGCCCGGACCACGCCCGCCCCCAGCGCCCGGCGCTGCTCCGGTGGACGACGGCTGCCATGGCGGGCCAGGACGGCGGTCACCAGGTCCTCGAAGCCCATCACCCGGCCGGCGTCGCCGAGGATCTCGACCAGTTCGTCGCGGACCGCGCGGAGGGCCTCGTCGGTGTGCCAGGCCTTGCGGCGGGCGCTGAGTACCTGCGCGATCCGGCCTGGCGTGACCCCGACCCGCTCGGCCACCTGCTGCTGCGGCGCCCACAGGGGCACGGCCGGGAGCCGTCCCTCGTCGTCCGGGAGACCGAGTAGCAGGCGGGTCGCCTCCCGTTCGGTGGCGTTGCGGCCGCCGGCCAGGGCGCCCGGCAGCAGCCGGCCGGCGATGACCTCGACGGGCATGCGGGCATAGTCCGCGCCCGTCAAGGCGGTCGGGACGTCCGCCGCTGGCAGTTCCTGCCTGGTCAGGCCCGGCTGGTCCGCTGGCGTGGCCCGGGTGGCGCCCGCGGCGGCGGCGAGGACGCGGCGCCACTGGCGAATGCGGGACTGCAGCTCCTGCCGGGTCTTCGCGCCCGTACCGGGCAGGCCGATGATCTCCTTGGAACCCAGCGCGAGCAGGTCGCTGACGGTCGTCGCGTTCAGCCGGTGCGCCGCCGAGACGGCCCGCGGCGACAGGCCCGCGGCCTCCAACGTGGTGTCGCCCGTCGCCACCGCGGCCGCCGCGTCGCGGGCCCGGCGCGCGGCCTCCTCGCCGCTGACGTCACCAGTGGACGTCGACACGCGGACGGCGAACCCGGATTCGTGCTCGGCCAGATGAGCCGCGTCGTCCGCCGCTGGTGGTGTGGTGATCGTCGGTGGGGTCGAGTCGGCGGCGCGGAAGACGGCCTGCCAGGCGTCGCGCATGTCCTTCAGCGCCGCGAAGCGCCGGGCGGCGTCCCGGTCGAGCGCGCGTAGGAAGAAGGAGGTGAGGCCGGCGCGGACCGCGGGGTCGAACGCCTCCGTCGCCAGCGTCGGCGGGCCCTCGGTGAACCGGTCGTGGGCCGAACCGTCCCCCCATAGCGGCAGCTCACCGGAGGCCATCTCGTGCAGGGTGACCGCCAGCGCGTAGCGCTCCGCGTGGTCGTCGTAGGTGGCGCGGGTGCCGGTGCCGAGAAACGGGTCCAGGTAGCGCGGGGTGCCGGCGGCCAGGTCACGCACCGAGTGGTTGGCCAGCGAGAAGTCGATGAGAACGAGCTGGTAGGTACGGTTCGGCCGGCGGCGGATGACAATATTGTCCGGCTTCAGGTCGCGGTGGACGACGCCCTCGCCGTCCAGATAGTCGACCGCGCCGAACAGGTAGTCGCTGTAGGTCTCCAGCTCGTCGACCGAGAGGCGGCCCTCGCGCAGTTTGCGGGCGACGGACTGCTCGCCCGCGTGGTCAAGGACGAGCACGGTGCGCGCGCCGATCCGCAGCGTGTCCGGGCGGGCCAGGCGGATCACCCGAGAGTCACCGAGGCGACGCAGCACCGCGGCCTCATGCTCCAGGCGCGCCGCCCGCTCATCGGACAGCGCGACCTTGAGGACCTCGGCGCGGTTGGTCTTCTCGTTGTGCGCGAGGAACGCCCGGCTGGTCGAGCCGGTTCCGAGGCGTTGCGTGACCCGCCACTCGCCGCCGAGCAGATCCCCGCGTTGGGCCTCCAGCGGATCGGGCTCCGGCTCATCCTGGCCCGGCGGGTTCGTCGCGGCGCCGCCGCCGGGGCCGGCTGTCGCCGGGGCCGGGTCGTCGGGGCGGGTGAACTCCTCCTCCACCAGCAGGAGCCAGTCGAGGAACTCGCCGACGCTCGCATGCCGCTCATCGGGCACCGGGCGGGTGGCTCCCGAGACCAGGTCGTTCGCAGTTTCGGACAGCGAGTCGACGACTTCGGCCGGATACAGGCCGCCCGACTGCTCCAGGCGGGCCTTCAACGTGTTGGGGCTGTCCGCCGGCGGCTGGCCGGTGAGAATCAGATAGGCCAGCGCGCCCAGGCCGAAGATGTCGATCCCGACCGGATCCGGGAAGGGCGCGCCGATCTCGGGTGCCAGGTAACCGGCGGCGGCCAGTTCCAGATGCGGTAGGAACCGGGCGGCCGGCTCGATGGCCAGTGCCACCGACGTCTTCGTCATCGCGCTGGTCAGGAGGCCCGTGCCGGTGCCCGTGCCGACATCGCGGGCCGCGGCCTGCCAGTCGCTGATGACCAGCCGGGGCGCGAGCCAGCCCCGCTCGCCGCTGCGCCGCCCCCCGGTGGGCACGACCAGCACGCTGCGGGCGGCCAGCGCCCGGTGGTAGAGGTGGCGACCATGCGCGTAGGCGACGGCCTCCGCGAGCTGACGGATCATGTTGAGTCGGGTGCCGGCGTCCAGGCGGTCGCCGTAGCGGTCGAGATACTGGTCGAGGCGCAGCTCGTCCGGCCGGTGCCGGAAGATCAGCGCCGGGCCGGCCTCGTGGCTCTCCAGGGCGTCGACCTGGACGATGCCGCCATGGTTGATCCCGTGCAGCACCAGGAACTCGCGGCGGGCGGCCGCCTCCCGGCTCGCGCGCTCGGCCTCGCCCGCGGCTCGCTCGACGAGGTAGATCCGCACCCGGCGCCGCTCGGAGGCGACCTGCGCATGGGCGGCGTGGTAGTCCTGCCAGGTGGGACCCGAGTCGAACGCCGGGAACTCCAACTGCCAGGAGCCGACCTGCTGGTAGCGGCGGCTTCGCGCGATCCCGACCGTCGGCAGTAGCTTCGCGAGCGCCCTCGACAGATCGGGGGTGACCCGGTGCCGCTCATCGTGCAGCGGCGCATCGAGCAGGCCCGACCAGATCGAGGGCAGGGTGTTCCTGCTGCCGGTGCCCTTGGCCGATTCGGGGCCGAAGATCCAGTGCAGCTGGTGGTCGGGGAACTCGACCCGCAGAGTGGGGTTCGACAGGAACACCGCCGGCTGGATGAACGGGACCCGGACCCGACCCTTGCCCTGTGCGCGGTTGGCGTTCTCCAGCAGGGAACGCAGCTCCTTGGACTTCTGGTTCGCCAGGTGCAGCGGGTTGTCGAAGATCCGCGGCTCACCGGAGGCTCGATGCTGGGTCCAGTTCGACCCCGACGCGGTCAGCCGCCCGGCCAGGCTTTTGATCTCGATGAGGTAGACCCCGCCGCGGGCGACGACCAGAAGGTCGACCTCGCGGATGTGGCCCGTCGTCGCGGTGAACGTGAAGTTCGACCAGGCCCGGTAGGGCTCGGCGTCCGGCAGCAGGTCCCTGACGTGCTCCAACGCCTCCCGCTCATGCGGAAACTGCGACGGCGTGACCGTCGCCCACCGGCCCTCCCCTTCGCGCACGCCGCCCCCCGTCGCCGTCACGACGCCGGCCCCCACGCGCCGCGCCCCCTTTACGCCGAAGAGTGACATTATCCGACTACGTTTGGATCGACACCATCGCTGTCCGTATCAGCGCTTGTCGGCGGGAGCGGGGCCGCCGGGTCTCAGACGGTCACCGGCGGGAGAACCGGGTGGCGAGGTCGCCGGCCCAGCGGGCCGCCCTTGTCACCGCCGCGGCGGTCCTCGGGCTGCCCGGCAGCCGGCCCAGGCGCTCCACATGCTCGGCGAAGCGCAGATACTCGCGGTCGGCGTGGTCCCGGCAGGCCAGGCAGGTGACGCTCTCCGGCCTGCGGGACGTCCTCGCGGAGAGATCGCGCAGACCGCACCCGGTGGTGACGACGGTGGGCGCGTTCGGTGCGCTTCCGACCGACGAGACAACCGGAGGGAGGTAGTGCGCGGGTGG
The DNA here is from genome assembly GCF_023242965.2 of Frankia sp. AgKG'84/4. Taxonomy (GTDB): domain Bacteria; phylum Actinomycetota; class Actinomycetes; order Frankiales; family Frankiaceae; genus Frankia. Next base: position 6,455 of record NZ_JALKFU020000091.1, on the reverse strand, counting down.
GCATATGGATGGGGAAGATCAGGCCCGATCGGTAGATGGCGTGACCGTGGGGGTGCCAGGATGATGCTGTGCGTGTTCGCCTGGCAGGCGTCGACGATGCCGAACGGATCGCCGAGGTGCATGTGTTGTCCTGGCAGGCCGGGTATCGGGGGCAGTTGCCGCAGGCGCTTCTCGACGGGTTGCACCCGGCGCGGCGGGTGCCGCGGTGGGCGGGTGCCGTGCGGCAGGCGGCGTGGCCGGCCCGGGGTGTCCTGGTCGCGGAGGACGCCGGTGACGTGGTCGGTTTCGCCTCCCTGTATCCCACGGTCGACCGCGACCAGGATGCGACCGAGGTGGGTGAGATCGGCTCGTTCTACGTGCTCCCGACCGTCTGGGGCCAGGGCGTCGGCGCTGGGCTGATGGCGGCGTCGGTGCGCGCGCTCGGCGCGGCTGGCTTCGCCTCGGCGACGCTGTGGGTGCTCGCGACGAACGCCCGCGCGATCCGGTTCTACGCCCACCAGGGCTGGGAGCCCGATCGCGTCGCCCGGGACGACGTCGTCGACGGGATCACGGTTCGCGACGTGCGATACCGGCGGAAGATCAGCGTGGCCGCGTCGCGGGTCCAGCCACGGGAATGCGTCTGATGCCCATGGACCGTTCCAGGGATGGCGCCGAGGCGTCCGCCGACCAGGCCGCGCCGCCCGACGTCGCCGAGAACAGGCGACTCGACGCCAAACTTGGCCTGCTCGGCGGCCCCGAGAAGGACCCCGGCCGCGCGGATGGCGGTACGGCGGACGACGCGGAACCGGCGCGCACCGGATCCGCGCGGATCGAGGCGAAGCTGGCGGCGCTCGACCGTGCGCACGGCAGGGAGGAGCGTGGCGGCGCGGCGGACGGCGCCGGACAGACGTCCGACGCCCGGTTGTCCCCGTCCCGCCCGGAGTCACCGCTGGAGCGAAAGCTGGCGCTGCTGGAGCGGGCGGCCGCCCGAGCGGATCCGCCTGGCGAGGCGCAGGCCGACCACGCGGAGTTCGACGGCGGCGTCCTGCGGGCCGGCAGCCCGGGATGGTTCGGCTTCAGCCGCCGGGGGAAGCCGGACATCGCCGTGCCCCCGTCGGAGGGGCACGTCACCAGGGGAATGCGCGAGGTCTGGTCGAAGTATCCCGATGACTACCTGCCGCCGGACGCGGCGAGTCCCGCTCCGGACGTCACCCGGCCGCACCAGCATCCGGCCGACTGGGCCGAGGACGTCAACCCGGACCGCGCGGCCCCCGGACGGGACAACAACTGCGGCGACTGCACGAGGGCAGCAGAACTGACCTGGCGGGGCGAGCCGTCTGTCTCCGCCGCGCTCGCCGACCCGCTGGCGCCCGGCGAACTGATCGGGCGCATGGAGCAGTGGGCCGGCGCCGAGCTCCGGTCGACCGACTCTCCAGGAATCGAGGCGGATCTTCGGCGAGCTGGCAAGGGTAGTTCCGCGCTGGTGCTGGTGGAATGGGACCAGGGTGGAGCCCACTGGTTCAATGCTGTGAACGACGCTGGTCGCGTGCGCGTCGTCGATGGGCAGACGGGGACCACGGAGGACTGGCCGCCATCCGAGGAGATAACCGGCTACTCAGACGTCGATATCGCCGCCTACTATACAATTCTCTTTGACGGTAGCGGTGAGCCAATCCGGAGGGATGTTGGATGATTAATGAAGTTGAGGCGGTTGGAATCGCGTCCGCGCTTCTCGGTCGCCCCGGCGATGATCCCGACCGGCCGTGGCATCTGATGGAGTTCGAGCAGGGCTGGCTCATCAATGAGACGGGATATCTGGCGGGGAAAGTCGCAGGATCTCTCGGACGAGTAATCGAGAAAGAGTCCGGTCGGGTGGTTCGATTCCCGTCGGCGGTCCCGACCCGCCGCATTCTCAGCGACTATGAAGCCGTAGTGAATCGGGGTCGCGCGGAGACGGTGTAGTCATCGGTCGAAGGCCCGGCGGTCGGCGTCGGTGCACTGGTGGTGACGGTTTCTGTGCGAGGTCAGGTGAGGGGCGGGAGGGGCGGGGCGGGGGTGAGGATCGTGCGGAACGGGTCGCCGCGGGTGGTGAGGCGGTCGAAGGCGGTGCGGAGGGTGACGGCGTCGGGGCGTAGGGACGGGTCGTCGAGTTCATCCCAGTCGAGGGGGGCGGAGATGGGCGCGCCGGGGGCGGCCCGCGGGCTGTAGGGGGCGACCAGCGTCTTGTTCAGCGCGTTCTGGGTGAAGTCGAGTCGGGCGTGTCCGGCGCGTTCGCGGACCGCCCATTTCCAGCTCACCAGATCGGGGACGACAGCGGAAATGGCATGGGACAGCTCCTCCACCCAGGCCCGGGTGTCGTCGAACGTCGTTCCCGGTGGCACCGGAATCCAAATCTGGATGCCGCGCCGTCCGGTGATCTTCGGTGCCGCCCGCACCTGAAGATGGTCCAGCGCCGTGCGGTGCAGGCGGGCCAGGGTCAGCAGGTCGTCCCAGGACGTGGCCGTTCCCGGGTCGAGGTCGACGAGCGCGTAGCTCGGCTCGTGCGGCGCACTGGTGGGTGAGGTCCAGGCGTGCCATTCCAGCGCGCCGAAGTTCGCCGCCCAGACGAGGGCCGCCGGCGCGTCGACCACCAGATACGTACTGGTCCCGTCCGAGGTGGCGTCCGGTCTGTGCCAGCGGGTGATCCAGTCGGGGGCGTGCGCTGGGAGATGCCGGTGCCAGAAACCCGCCGCCTCGGCGCCGTTCGGGTAGCGGAGCATGTTCAGCGCCCGGCCCGTCAGATAAGGCAGCACGGTCGGTGCGATTCTCGCGGCGTAACGCACCAATTCTCTTTTCGTGATGGGCTCCTCGCCGGGCCGGGCGGGGAACAGCACCTTGTCGAGGTTGGTGAGCCGCAGCCGCCGGCCGAACACGTCCCAACTGCCCGCCGCGCCGAGGGCGTCCAGCTCGGCCAGCTCGTCGTCGGTGGGCCCGGCGACGACCACCCGCTGCCCCGCCCGCTGCCCCGGCGGCGGCGGCCGGGTGGGGACCGAGGCCCGCGCGGCGGGCAGGTCGGCGCGCCACATCCGCTTGGGGTCGGCCTTGACCTGCTCGTTCGTCCGGCCGCTGAGCACCGAGAGGGGATGGTCCTCGGGATCCCAGCCCTCGACGGCGTAGCCGTCCCGCTTGTGCAGCAGCAGCCACTGCTCGCGGTCCCCGCCCGGCTGGTGCTCGCCGCCGCGTCGGACGAGGACCAGCCGGCCGCGCAGCTTGTAGCCCGTGACGTCGGCGTGCAGCTCACCCGCGGCGACGGCGGCGGCGGGATCGTCGGTGCCATGCGGCTCCCAGGTACCGAGATCCCAGACGATCACGTCCCCGCCGCCGTACTGCCCCGCCGGGATCACACCCTCGAAGTCCAGGTACTCGATCGGATGGTCCTCGACGTGCACCGCCATCCGCCGCACCGCCGGGTCCAGCGTCGGACCCTTCGGCACGGCCCAGCTCACCAGCACCCCGCCGATCTCGAACCGCAGGTCGTAGTGCAGCCGGCGGGCCCGGTGGCGCTGCACCACGAAGCGGCGCGGACCGTCGGCGAGGACGGCGGGCGAATCCCCAGCCGGCTCGGGCGTACGCGGAAAGTCCCGCTTACGGCGGTACGCGGCCAGTGGCGGCGGCGGGCCGGACGCTTCCGGTGGCGGCGTCGCCTCGGCCACGCGGCTCCTCTCGGCGGCGGGCCTGCCGGGCGCGGGCACCTCCATGCCACCCTGCCTGACCTCGTCCTTGACCGCCCGCGCGAGCGCAGGGCCGCCGCGGACCCGCTGGTGGGTCCCCCGACAGTCCCATACCGCCGCGGTAATCACACTGGCCGCGGCGCCCGGGGAACCGTCTCGATCCGCAGCGGTGCTGCCGTAGCCTGCCAGGCGTGGGCCCCTCCGCTGCCGTGTTCATCGTGCGCCGGCACCGGCCGCGTCGGCGTGGCCCCGCGATCGGTGCGGCGCCCGGCCTCGGCGTGCTCGCCGCGGCGTTCGGGCCGCTCGTCCCGCGCCGGCTCGCCGGGCTCGTCGCCGTGGCCGCGGACCAGGACGGGACGCACGAGTGGTCGGCGGGAACGTGGCGGACACTGCACGCAACCGGCGCGACCGCAGCCGCAGGCGGGGGCGGGGGCGGGGGCGGGAACGACGCGCCGGCGGTGTTCCAGCTCGCGTCGATCACGAAGGTCTTCACGGCGGTGCTGCTCGCCGACGCCGTCGCGGCCGGCCTCGTCCGCCTCGACCAGCCTGTCGAGGAACTCCTCGCCGCGCCGCTGCGGGTCGGCGGCGCACCGGTGACGTTGCGCCATCTTGCCACCCACCGCGCCGGACTGCCGTTCCTGCCTGAGTCCGCGCCGGACGAACCGGACTTCGACCCCCGCGACCCGTACCGCACCTACGACGCGGACCGCCTCGTCGCCGCAGCCACGGCCGCGGCCACCCGGGATCACGTCCGCCCGGGCCGTCGGCCACCGCAGCGTTACTCGAACTTCGGCTTCGCCCTGCTCGGCCTGGCCCTCGCCCGCGGCTACGGCACCTCCTACGAGCAGGCGCTGCACGAGCGGATCCTGGCCCCCGCCGGCCTCACGGACACCTCGCTGCGGCCGTCGCGGCCCCGCGCGGTGCACACCGACGAACACGGCGAGATCATCCGACCGCAGGAGTTCGCCGCCTTCGGCCCCGCCGGTGGCCTCTGGACCACCGCCGCCGACCTCGCCCGCTGGCTGACCCTGCTCACCGAGTCGGTCACCACCGACACCACTGGTGCCACTGGTACCACCGCTGACCCGGAGGCCAGGCCAACGGCGGATCGTCGCCGTGTCCGGGACCTGGTCCGGACGACGATGGCACCTCAGGTCGGAACGAACCGCAGCGGGCTCGGCCTGGCCTGGTGGCTCTCGGCTCGCCACGGACTGGCGTCGCACGGCGGGGGAGTGCCCGGCTCCTCCTCCTACCTGGCCGTCGACCAGAACCACGCCACCGCCGTCGGCGTCCTCGCCCTCGGCAACAGCGGCGAGCACCTCGACCTCGCCGCCCGCCGCGCCCTCACCGGCCGCTGACCTCGACCCAGCGGTTGAGGATTCCCAAGGAGGAGACTGGCCGGGTGGGCAGGTCCCCGTCGCAGGCCCCTCGTCTCGGATCCTCCACGACTGTCCCGCTGTCGTGGACGACGGCGAGCGAGGGAGCCCTCACTATCGTGGCTGGGCGTGGGGTAGAACGGTGGCGAGCTCGCGGAAGTAGTGCTCGTCGGACCAGGCCTGGTGGTCGCCGATGACGTAGATGCGGCGCTTGGCCCGGCTGACGGCGACGTTGAACAGGTTCGGGCGGCTCGCGGCCCAGCGTTTGGCGCCGGGGCTGGCGGGATTGCCGCCCAGCACCATGATCACGACGTCGGCCTGTTTGCCCTGGGCGGTGTGGATGGTGCCGGCGACCAGGCCCGGATAGCGCCGCGCGTACGGGCGCAGGGCCTGCGCGATGTCCCGGAACGGCGCGATCACCATCACCTCGGCCATCGGCACGCCGAATTGGGCCAGCACGGCGAGGATCTGCTCCAACGCCCGTCCCTCGGCGGGAACCCAGTGGCCCTGTGCCCCGGTCGAGGTCACATTCAGCCACTTCGACGCGGGCAGCCTCGGATAGCGGGCGCCGAACTGGGCGGCACCCATCGGGGACGTCTCGCTGATCATCAGGCCGCCGTAGACCAGGTCGTTGACCAGGCCGAACATCGGCTCGTCGCAGCGGCGGTGCACCACCAGCGGGGCGCCCACCCAGACCGGTGCGTCCTCGTCGGGCAGCCAGGTGCCCAGCGGGTTGAGCCGGTCGGCGAGACGCTGCACCGACGTGCGGGCCGGCACCCACTGCTCGTCGACGCCGTGTGCCTGGCGCAGCAGCTGCTGGATTCGGAACGGCAGGGTCGAGACCGGTTCTAGTTGCAGCGGGTCGCCGACGACGATCGCGTTGCGCGTGCGCCACAGCGCGCCGGCCGCGACCTGCGGTGTTGCCTGCCCGGCCTCGTCGATCAGCAGCCAGCCCAGGGCCGCCGGGCCGAGATGGGAGAAGACGCGGCCGAACGACGCGAACGTCGTCGACACGACCGGCACGACGAAGAACAGGCTGCGCCACGCGTCCAGCACGGCTGCGGCGGGCAGCTCGCGCGGCGCGCCGCCGCCCACGATGTCCATCGCCCCCTGCAGGCTCTGGCGCATCGGAGCGGCGGCGTGGCGCAGGAACGTCTTGTGCAGGCGCAGCGCCGCGAACAGCAGGGAGCTGCGCAGCCGGTTCCAGTCCGGGTCGGTCCACGGCGCCGCCCGCTCGCGCCGCACCCGCTCGGTCCACCAGGTCGCGTCGGGGACGAACGCGCCGAGGTGGGCGCGGGCCTGCGCCAGTTCGGCGGTCAGCGCCGCGAGGTCCTCGGCGCGTCGGCGGGCGACCAGATCGAGGTCGACGGCGCTGCGCGCGGCCCGGTCC
>NZ_JALKFU020001067.1 GCF_023242965.2 Frankia sp. AgKG'84/4 | reverse complement strand
ACCACGAACAGGATCACGGCGATGGCGACCGCGCCCATCAGCGCGGCGATGGCGCCCACGGTGGCGCGGGCGCCGAGCCGCTCGGCGAGCGGCGGGACGATCAACGCCGCGATGCCCATGCCCAGCGGAGTCGAGATCTGCCGGATACCCATGGCCAGGCCGCGCTCCCGCCGGGAGAACCAGCCCATGACGACCCGCCCGCTCGCCGCGAACACCGACGCGCCCGCCGCGCCGGCGAGCACGAACATCGCGCCCAGCGCGGGCGCGCCGTGGGTGGCCCGCGCGGCGACGAGCAGCAGCGCCGAGCCGAGCAGCCCGCTGCCGAGCACGACCCGCTCGCCGTAGCGGTCGGCGAGCGCACCCCAGCCGATCAGGGCGAGGACCAGCCCGATCGTCGGGCAGGCGACGACGACGCCGGCCTGCGCCAGGGACAGGTGCTCCGCCGACCGCAGCCGCGGAACGAGATACGGGATCCCATAGACGAACACGCAGGCCGCCGTCTGCGCCCCGGTGCCGAGCGCGAGCATCAGCCACCGCAGGTTCCCGGTTCCATCCGCGGGCTCTCCCGACCGCCGCACTGGCGCCACCGCCTTCCCCCACCCGCCTGTCGTCTCATAATTTGAGACGACCGTCCCTCTAGTTGGGACGATAGCTCAGGGCGGGGCATGCCGGCTGCCGTTGTGGCGAATCACCGGCCGGGCCGGGATCGGTCGCGCCGACCCCGGCCCGGCCGCTGGTGCGGCGCGGCTGGCTCAGGCGTCGGCGACGAGCTTGCCGGCGTTGGCCCAGCTGTCGGTGGGGACCTCCTGAATCCACACCTGGACCGTCTCCGCCGGGATCTGGTACGCGTCGACAAAGGCGTCGGTGATGCGCTCCACGAGCGCACGCTTGAGTTCGACGGTGCGCGGGCTCTGCTGAACGGTCACGATCGGCATGGCAGACCTCCGGTCTGGGGGTGGACGGGACTGTCGTCGGCCTGGGCCACCGGCCCCGCCGACAGGTTCCAGTCCACCCCGGCGCGGTCACGGCGCCCACGCGCGTTCCGCCATCGCCACCATCACGAATCGTGATGGCCGGCCGCCGCCGCGCAGGCGTCGAGGAGCAGCGGCAGGTACGGCGTCGGTGCCGCGGCCCGCACGCACACCGCCGTGATGACCGACAGTCCGCCGCCGCGCAGCGGGCGGAACGCCACCCGCGGTGCGTGCAGCCGCTCCGCGTGCGCCGCGTAGAGCACGGTCCACAGCGGCCGGCCCGAACCGATCGCCGCGAGGGTGTCCTCCAGGGAGCCCGTCGCCTTGTCCGGCTTCGGCTGGAAACCGGCGTCGGTGCAGGCCTGGACGACCAGATCGACGAGAACGGGGTTGTGCCGGCGGGCGACCAGCCGCAGCGGCAGGCCGGCGAGATCGCGCAGCGCGACGTCGGCCCCACGTCCCAGCTCGTGGCGGGCCGGCAGCGCCACGACCAGCTGGTCCCGCCACACCGGGACGGCACGCAGCGCCGGGCCGGCGGCGGTGCCGCGCACGAAGGTGGCG
>NZ_JALKFU020001066.1 GCF_023242965.2 Frankia sp. AgKG'84/4 | reverse complement strand
GCGGCGGACGCGCCGGCCGGGTCGCCGAGGACCCCCGACGGGCTGAGCGCGGCGACCCCCTGGGCGACGAGGTCGGCGAGCGCCGGCGCGGGCCCGGCCGCCGCCTTGTCCAGACGCACGAGCTCGGGGGCCAGATGCAGGAGCAGTGATGTCTCCGCGCGGCCGGCGTGGAGATCACCGGCGGCGCCGGGTACGCCGACGGCGTCCGAGAGCGCGACGGTCGGCGTCCACACCCGCAGGGGACGGCCCTCCGAGACCAGCACCTTGCTGGCCGAGCGCAGCGCGTCCGCGTTGCCGCCGTGCCCGTTGACCACGAACACGCCCCCGGCCGTGTCGTCGGCCGATCGGACGAGCTCCACGAGCGCGAGGGCGAGCACCTCGGTGCCCAGCGAGAGCATGCCGGGAAAGCCGGCGTGCTCACCGCTGGCGCCGAACGCCAGCGCGGGCGCGACGAGCAGGGGAGCCAGCCGCGAGCCCAGCCCCTGGGCGACGGCCTCGGCGATCCGGGTGTCGGTGTCCAGGGGTAGGTGCGGGCCATGCTGCTCGGTACTGCCGAGTGGCAGAACGAGGACGGGCCGCTCGCCGCTGAGTTCCGGCCAGGCGGCCCGGCCGAGAGTCACCACCCGCTGCGCCTCCCGCCGTGGCTGTCGCCGCCCGCCGCGGCCGGCCGCCGAGGGGCGGGGCCGTCGGACGCGGACTGGCGCGAACCCATCCCAGCATGGGGCCGGCGGCCGGTCGACAGCTGCGCGCCGGATCGCGGGCCTGGCCGGTGCGATGGCGGTGACGCCCCGGCGGACCAGGCGCGCCCCCCGGTGATCCCCGTGGGCACGACGACGAAGTGAGGCGGCATGGAGGTTTGGGTCCGCGAAGGAGGGGCAGACCAGTGCTGGGCCTGGGAGTTGGTGGGCTTGCTGGGCGGGAACGGCGCCAACGAGCCAGGCGTTGAACCCGAAGTAGCGGCCTACCGCGGTGGGCCGGGCAGGTAGGACCACGTCGGCCGCGCACGCGGCCCGGCCCGTGGCGCACCGTTCGTCGGTGGTGGCGGAAAGTTATCGCCGCGTGCCCGTTCGCAGCGGCTCTCCTCGTGTATAGTTCTCCTTCGTCGCCCACTGAACTTTCGAGTTCGAGGTCGCGCAGGACCAAATCTCCTCCGAGGGGGCACAGACCCCCCGAGGAAACGGGCCGCGGACGGTGCGATAAGGTGTGAAAGTGGCAATCGCCAGCCGGTTCTGGGAGAAATTCCAGCGGCTGAGAGGATTTGACACCATCAAGCCAAAGCCTGTAACTTAGCAACATCGCACGAAATCAGCGGGAAATACCACGGTGATTCGGGCGAGTTCGGAAACGCCAGATCGACCGGCTTCAAAATCGCACAAAACAGCGATTTGACACCGACCGAAACGGCAAGTAAGTTAAAGAAGCGCCAGAGCAAAGCCTAAACGGTAGCGAACTGGCCGCGTCTGCTCCTTGAGAACTCAACAGCGTGCCGATTGTCAGTGCCAAATATGTTTGACCCCGTTCATGGCCTGGCTG
>NZ_JALKFU020001065.1 GCF_023242965.2 Frankia sp. AgKG'84/4 | reverse complement strand
CACCCCACTGGGCTGGGGCCGCGCCGAACAGCGCGAGGGTCGCGAGGTCGGCGAGGCCTCGAAGCGCCGTACCGCCCGCGTCGTCCACGAGGCCGACCGCCGCGGCGACGACCTCGCTCGGGCTCGCCGCGGGTGGCACCGGGCTTCCCGCGTCCTCGACCAGGTCGATCGCCTGGCGCCAGGCCGCGACGATCCGGGATCCGCCGTCGCCGCGGTGGCGCGACCGCCGTCGCCGCAGGCCCGGAACGGCCCAGGCGACGAGGAGGTAGCAGGCGAGGGTCAGGCCGGTGCCGGTCGCCGCCCAGCGGGCGCCGCGGACCCAGTCGGAGGGTTCCGGACGCGGCCCGTGCGGTGTCGTGGCCGAGTCCCCTGCCTGGGCGGTATTGGCCCGATCGGACGGTGCGGCCGCACTGAGGACGGCGTTGACGAGAGACGTCTGGGCGGGGGACTCACCCTGTGTCGATCCCGCGACGGCGGCGCCGCGCGCGTCGCCCGCTCGGGGGGTGGGGAAGAACGGCAGCCAACCCGCACCGGCGAAGTCGATCTCCGCCCAGGCGAGGGCGTCAGCGCCGTGGACCGTGCGCGGCTCGCTTCCCGTGCCGCTCGTGGTGAAGCCGACGACGAGGCGCGCGGGCAGGCCGAGGAGCCTGGCGGCGAGGACGAACGCGGTGGCGAACTGCTCGGAGGTGCCGCGCCGGGTCTGTTCGAGAAAGTGGCTGACGTGGGCGAGGCTGTGGCCGGCGGGAACGGTCGGGTCGAAGACGAACGCGGCCATCAGGTACTGCCGTAGGAGTGCCGCCCGCTGGTAGGGGGACGTGCCGCCGGCGGTCGCGACGACGGCCAGCCCGCGCAGCACCGGCGGAAGGTCGGCGGGCAGCTCCAGATACCGGGCGTTGTCCGTCGTCCGGGACACCGTCAGTGCCAGCAGCTGTTCGGCCGACAGGTCGACAGGCGGCGTCGAGACGAGGCGCATGCTGTCGTCGGCCCGCAGCGGGCTGGTCCGGAGCAGGGTTCCGTCGCTCGGCGCGACCGCGAAGCCTCCGCCGGCGGCCGGGTTCGACAGTGAGAACTGGCCCAGCTGGGCCAGGGCCGGCACCAGGCTGCCGGCGAGACCGGCGATGGTCAGATCCTGGGTCACCGGCGTGGACCGGTCATCCCCTGCTCCCAACGGGGCAGAGGTGGAGGGATCGCCGGCCGCCGGCAGGCTGACCGCGTGCCCCGCCGGCAGGTAGCGAGCGGTGCTGGTCCAGTCCGCGCCGTCGTAGGAATTGAGCACGGCGAGTCGCATCGCCGCCGGTCCGGTTCGAGCGGGCGTCAGCCGCACGCGAAAGAGCGTCTGGTCGGGATGGGCGGTCCACCCGGCGAGCCGGCTCAACGGGCTCAGCTCCGGAACAGCGGTCGCGGCTGTGGTGCGCAGCGTCCGGGGATCCGCGGGCGGGCGGTGCCCGGACGCGCGCAGCGGACCACCCGCGAGGCCTGCCCCGACCGCCACGACGACGGCAACCGCACAGGCCGACCTGGTCGCCGACGCCAGCCAGGTCGCGGTG
>NZ_JALKFU020001064.1 GCF_023242965.2 Frankia sp. AgKG'84/4 | reverse complement strand
CCGCGCGGGCGCCCCCCCCCCCCCCCCCCCCCCCCCCCCCCCCCCCCCCCCCCCCCCCCGGCCCGGATGTGAGCTTCGTTCCGTTCCTCGCACCTTTCGGTGCTGACTGTCGTCAGACGACCGCCGTTGCTGTTGGGTGTCGTCGCAGGAGTTTGTCCGCCACTGCAAGGAGGATCCGGCGTTGACCGAGAAGGTTGGTTCCGAGTGGGGCCCGCTCGCGGCTCTGGCCGGCGAGTGGGAAGGCGCCCAGGGCATCGACATCGCCTTCGGTAACGTCGAAGGCTCGATGATCACCACTCCCTACCGGGAGAAGATCAGCCTCAAGCCGTTCGGGCCCGTCGACAACGGCTCCCAGCACCTGTGGGGCCTGGACTACCGGATGGCCGCCTGGCGCACCGAGGTCAAGGAGGAGAACCCGTTCCACACCGAGGTCGGCTACTGGCTGTGGGACGCCGAGCTGGGCCACGTGATGCGCTCGTTCATGGTGCCGCGCGGGCAGACCCTCATCGCCGGCGGCGAGACCACCGTTGACGCGACCAGCTACACCATGCGCGCCGAGCTGGGCTCCACCACCTACGGCATCCTGTCCAACCCCTACCTGGCGAAGGCGGCGAACACCACCCTGTACGAGGTGGCGATCACGGTCTACCCCGATGGCAGCTGGGGCTACGACGAGAAGACCGTCATCACCCACGGCCGCGTCCCGGCCGAGCCGGTCATCCACACCGACCGCAACGTCCTGCGCCGCGTAGCCGACGCCTGACCCGACCGGGTCTGACCCGACCGGGTCTGAGCTGACCGGCTCCGACCCGACTGGGTCTGAGCCGACTGGGCCTGAGCCGACCGGACCGGACCTGACCGGACCGGACCTGACCGGACCGGACCGGACCGGACCTGACCGGACCGGACCTGACCGGACCGGACCTGACCGGACCTGACCGGACATGACCGGAGCTGACCGGACCTGACCTGACCTGAGCTGACCGGACCCGATCGGACCGGATCCGATCGGATCTGACCCGACTGGGCCTGGCCCGCCACGCCCCGGCCGCCCGACCCCTGGCGACCGGGGCGTCGCCAGGTCCGGCCGGGCTGGGCCGTGGGATCATGCGGTGTGCCAACCGATCTGGTCGGGTCCCAGGCGCGGCAGGACAGCCCGCGGGACGGTCAGGCGTTGTTCGAGCGGATGTGGCGCGCCGGCGTCCCGGACCCGCCGCGCTGGGTGCCTCCGGTGCCCGAGGCCGCCATGCTGGCCTGGCTGCGGCGGCTGCTCGGGGAGCAGTTGCACACCGGGGACGGCGAACGCGCACTCGCCGGCTGGCTCGGCGCCGATCTGTTCGGCCTGCGCCGGCTGCCCCCGGCCCCCGGCTTCCTCGATGGCGTCGACGTCGCCCGGCTGCGCCCGGAGCACGTCGGCCCGCTGCTGCGTCGCCTCAGTCTCACCCGGCCGGCGCCTCGTCCCGAGGAGCTGACGCCGGCGGCCCTGGACGCCGACCACGCCGCGGTGTTCCGCCACCCCCGTTCGCCGGGGGCACGCAGGTGGGCGCCGACC
>NZ_JALKFU020001063.1 GCF_023242965.2 Frankia sp. AgKG'84/4 | reverse complement strand
GGCATGCCCGGCGCCGGGTCGCCGACGACCCGATCGTCATCGTCTCGATGGCCTGCCGGCTCGCCGGCGGAGTCGACTCGCCGCGGGCACTGTGGGAACTCGTCCGCGACGGCCGGGACGCCGTCGCCGGCCTGCCCGCGGACCGCGGCTGGGACCTCGCCGGCCTCTACGACCCGGACCCGGCGCATCCCGGCACCGCCTACACCCGCCACGGCGGCTTCCTGCCCGGCATCGACCGGTTCGACGCCGCGTTCTTCGGCATCGGCCCCCGCGAGGCCGCCGCGCTGGACCCCCAGCAGCGCCTCATGCTGGAGATCTCCTGGGAGGCCATCGAACGGGCCGGCATCGACCCGCGGGCGCTGCGCGGCAGCCGCGCCGGCGTCTACACCGGCGTCTCGCTGCAGGACTACGGCCCGGCGTGGCACACCGCGCCGAGCGCGGCGCAGGGCCAACTGCTCACCGGCAACGCCTCCGGCGTCATCGCCGGGCGGATCGCCTACACCTTCGGCCTCGAAGGCCCGGCGCTCAGCGTCGACACCCAGTGCTCCGCCTCGCTCGTCGCGGTGCATCTCGCCGTGCAGGCGCTGCGCACAGGCGAATGCGACCTCGCGCTCGCCGGCGGGGTCACGGTCATGTCGACCCCCGGCATCCTCGTCGAGTTCAGCCGCAAACAGGGCCTGGCCGCCGACGGCCGGTGCAAGGCGTTCTCCGCCGACGCCGACGGCACCGGCTGGGCCGACGGTGGGGGCGTGCTGCTGCTCGAACGGCTCTCCGACGCGCGCCGCCGCGGCCATCCGGTGCACGCCGTGCTGCGCGGCAGCGCCGTGAACTCCGACGGTGCCAGCAACGGCCTGACCGCGCCCAACGGGCTCTCCCAGCAACGCCTCATCCGCCAGGCACTGGCGAATGCCGCCCTGCGCCCCGCCGACGTCGACGCGGTCGAGGCCCACGGCACGGGCACCGCCCTCGGCGACCCCATCGAGGCGCAGGCGATCATCGCCGCCTACGGCCAGGACCGCCCGGCGGACCGGCCACTGCGGCTGGGATCGCTGAAGTCCAACGTCGGGCACGCCCAAGCCGCCGCCGGGGTCTGCGGGATCATCAAGATGGTCGAGGCGCTGCGTCACGAAACGCTGCCACGCACCCTGCACGTACGCGAGCCGTCCCCGCACGTCGACTGGTCGGCCGGCGCCGTCGAACTGCTCCTCACCGACGTCGCCTGGCCGCGCCGTCCCGGGCGTCCGCGCCGCGCGGGGGTGTCCGCGTTCGGGGTGAGCGGCACCAACGCCCATGTGATCCTCGAGGAACCGCCGGCCGCCGACCCGCCCGCCCCACCCCTACCCACCCCGCGGCGCGCCACCGACGCCCACCCCCACCCCCAAGCCCACCCCCAAGCCCAGGCCCACGCCCAGGCCCACGCCCAGGCCCCTGCCCAGGCCCACCCCCAGACCGCCTTGGCCGGACGGGACCTCGCCGCGGCGCCGAGTTCGGGTTCGGCGCGGATCGCGTTGATCAGCACCGGGCGGTGGCGGGAGTCGGCGACGACGCGGCGGT
>NZ_JALKFU020001062.1 GCF_023242965.2 Frankia sp. AgKG'84/4 | reverse complement strand
TCCCACGCCAGCCAGGCGGGCTCGCCGGGACGCCAGCCGGAGGGGACGTCCCACGGGTCGACCAGCGGGCCGGTGGGCTGCAGGGCGAGCAGCCGGGCCAGCGCGTAGCCGAGGATCGCCTCCACCGGCGCCTCGTCGTCGGCGAGCGCCGCGAGGTCGCGCTCGACGAGCCCGGTGTCGAGCCGGCCGGAACGGACGTCGGGATGGGCGAGCAGCGCGCGCAGGAAGCCGATGTTGGTGGTGACGCCGAGCAGGACGGTGCCGGCCAGCGCCGCGTCGAGGCGGGCGATCGCGCCCGGCCGGTCCGCACCCCAGGCGATGATCTTCGCGAGCATCGGATCGTAGGAGGTGCCCACGGTGTCGCCGGTGGCGATGCCGGCGTCGACCCGCAGCGCGGGGCCGGCCGGCTCGCGGAAGGCGAGGATCTCGCCGCCCGTCGGCAGGAAACCACGGGCGGGATCCTCGGCGTAGACGCGAGCCTCGACGGCGTGCCCGGTGATGCGGACGTCGGCCTGGCCGAAGCGCAGCGGCTCGCCGGCGGCGATCCGGATCTGCTCGGCGACGATGTCCACCCCGGTGACCAGCTCGGTGACCGCGTGCTCCACCTGCAGGCGGGTGTTCATCTCCATGAAGTAGAACTCGTCGGGCGCGTCGGCGGACATGATGAACTCCACCGTGCCCGCCCCGACGTAACCGACCGCGACCGCGACCGCGACCGCGGCGGCGCCGATCCGCTCCCGGGTGCGCGGGTCGAGCAGCGGCGAGGGCGCCTCCTCGATGATCTTCTGGTGGCGCCGCTGCAGGCTGCACTCGCGCTCACCGAGGTGCAGCACGGTGCCGTGGCTGTCCGCGAGGATCTGCACCTCGACGTGGCGCGGGCGGGCGATGAGCCGCTCCACGAACAGGGTGTCGTCGCCGAACGCGGCGGCGGACTCCCGGCGGGCCGAGACGAGCGCCGGGGCCATCCCCGCGGGCTCGCGCACGATCCGCATGCCCTTGCCGCCGCCGCCCGCCGACGGTTTGACCAGCACCGGGTAGCCGAGCTGGCCGGCGGCCTCGGCGATCGCGGCATCGCTCATGCCCGGCGCCGACCGGCCAGGGACCACCGGGACGCCGACCTCGGCGACGGTCCGCCGGGCCAGGATCTTGTCGCCCATGACCTCGACGGCGCCGGCCGGCGGTCCGATGACGCTGACCCCGGCGGCCTCACAGGCCCGGAAGAACTCCGCGTTCTCGGCGAGGAAGCCGTAGCCGGGATGGATCGCCCGCGCCCCGGACAGCCGGGCGGCCTCGATGACCGCGCCGATGTCCAGGTAGCTCTCGCGGGCCGGCGCGGGCCCGAGACGCACCGCCACGTCGGCCTCGCGGACGTGGCGGGCCCCGGCGTCCGCGTCGGAGTAGACGGCGGCGGCCCGGATCCCGAGGTCCCGCAGGGTACGGATGATCCGCACGGCGATCTCGCCCCGGTTCGCCACCAGCACGCAGCTGAAGCCCGGCCCGTCGGCCCGCGGCGCACCCCCGGCCGGCAGCAGGTCGGCCGACGCGTCGGCGCCCGGC
>NZ_JALKFU020001061.1 GCF_023242965.2 Frankia sp. AgKG'84/4 | reverse complement strand
CGGCGAGCCGATCAGGGCCCGCAGCCGGGTCGCGGCTGCCGGGCCGGCGTGCGCGAGGGCCAGGGACAGCAGCGCGTTCGGCCGTCCGGCCCGCAGGTCGCTGCCGACGGGCTTGCCGGTGACCGCCGGGTCGCCGAAGAGATCCAGGACGTCGTCGCGTAGCTGGAACGCCGCGCCCAGCGGGCGGCCGAACGCGGCGTAGGCGGCCAGCAGGCCCGGTCGCGGCCCGGCGAGCACCGCCCCGAGCTGCAATGGGCGGATCACGGTGTAGCCGGCGGTCTTGTACTGGGCTATCCGCGCCACCCGCCCGCCGTCCGCCCGGGCGCTCCCGGCGTCGTCGACCGGCCCGCTGGTGAGGTCGAGGTACTGGCCGGCGACGAGCTCCCCGCGCATCCGGGCGTACGTCGGCCAGGCGCGCGCGAGCGACCCGGGCGCCAGGCCGCTGGCCATGAGCAGATCGTCGGCCCAGGTCAGGAACAGATCACCGAGCAGGATCGCGGCCGATCGGCCGAAACCCTCCGGGTCGCCGGGCAGGGCCTCGTCGCGGTGCAGCGCGGCGAGGCGGCGGTGCGCGCTGGGCTGGCCGCGGCGCAGCTCCGAGCCGTCCATGACGTCGTCGTGCACCAGCGCGCAGGCGTGTAGCACCTCCAGGGATGCCGCCGCCCGCACGATCTCGTCACAGTCCGGGCCGCCGGCGCCGCGCCAGCCCCAGTAGCAGAACGCCGGCCGGACCCGCTTGCCGTCGCCGAGCAGCACGTCCTCGGCTACCCGGACGAACGGGGCGAGGTCGGCGTCGATGTCGCGCAGCGACTCGCCGCGGGCGGCGGCGAACTGGCGTAGTACCACGGACACCCGCGGGCGCGGATCGGTCATCGACGGTCGGGGTACCGTGCGGTGTGCCTGGCTTCGACCCCTCCGCGTTCGACACGGTGATCGTGCTGGTCGCCGTGCTGCTGCTGGCCGCCGCGCTGGGCGGACTGTCCCTGTTGCGGCTGCCGCCCGCCGAGCTCGTCCACACCGTTGACGGTATCGACGCCGTCGAGGTCATGGCGGGGGCGGGCCGGATCGAGGTGTCCCAGCGCGACCGCGCGGACGTGCGGGTCGAGCTCACGGTCCGGCGCCGTCCCGGCCGCGCGGCCCCCGTCGCGACCACCGCGGGGTCGCTGCTGCGGATCGACGGACGGCGCAGCGACGTGCGGGTGCGGCTGACGGTGCCGCCCGGCACCCGGGTCCGCGCTGAGGTCCACACCGGCGAGATCACCCTGTGGGGCGTGCGGGGAGAGCTGGCGCTGGTCACCCTGGACGGAACGATCGCCGGCCGGGAGCTCGGCCCCGGCCCCGTCGCCGCCCGCAGCCGCGGCGGCGATGTCAACCTGCACTTCGACCAGGCGCCCGGCTCCGTCCACGCCCGCAGCGACTCCGGCCTGGTCACGGTCATGCTTCCCGATGGCGAGTACGGCGTGCAGGTGGAGGCGGGCGATCCGCGCGGGGTCGAGCTGGGGCTCACCCCGGTGCCGGGCGCCGCGCGCCGGGTGGTCGCCCGCACGACGTCCGGCCG
>NZ_JALKFU020001060.1 GCF_023242965.2 Frankia sp. AgKG'84/4 | reverse complement strand
GCCCCGCCCGGCCCCCCATGGCGGCCCGCGCGCGCCCCCCCGGGTGGAGGACCCCCACGACCTGGTCAACGACCCGGAGCTGGCCGTCGTCGTGGTGGCCACCCCGACCCACAGCCGGCTGGAGTGGGCCGGGCGTGCGCTGGAGGCCGACAAGCACGTCGTCGTCCAGGGGCCGCTGTGCACGAGGGCCGCCGACGTCGACCAGCTCGCCGAACTGGCGAACGCCCGCTCCCGGATCCTCGCCGTCCACGCCGAGGGCACGAGCGACCCGGCGTACCAGGCGCTGCGGGCGGCCGTCGGCCGCGGCGCGGTCGGTGAGCCGCTGTGGATCCAGGCACACCGCGGCAGCCGGCATCGGCCGGCCGGCAGCTGGCACGACGACGAACGGATCAGCGGCGGCCAGCTCTTCGACCGCGGTGCCGACGCCCTCGAACAGATCCTGGCCCTCATCGACGAACCGGTCGTATGGGTCAGCGCGTCCACGGTCAAGCGGGTCTGGTACCACGTCAGCAACGCCGACCACAGCCGGCTGCTGGTGCGCTTCGCCGGCGGTGGCGAGGCGCAGGTCGTCGTGTCGGACCTCGCCGGCGCCCCGCGGCCCCGCCTCGAGGTGCTCGGCAGCGCCGGTGCGCTCGTCCTCGACGGCGTCGGCGCGGATCCGGGCCCGGGCGGCGACGGGCCGGCGGCGCGCCCCGGGGGACGTCATGCCGGGCCGCCCACCTTCGGCGACCTTGACGACGGTGGTGACCTGCCCGGCCTCGGCGCGGTGCTGCTGGTCACCCACGACGGGGTCAGCACGCGCTACCCCGTGGCGGCCGGGCCGGAAAGCTCTGCCGTGCCGTTCTACCGTGAGCTCGCCGACCTGCTCGTCTCGGGCTGGCCGCTGCGGGGCCGCGGCGTCGAGGCCGCTCGCCCGGTGGTCGCGGTGCTGGAGGCGGCCGTGCGCTCCGCGGCGGCCGGCGGGGAACAGATCGTGCTTCGGTGACCGCGCGGGGCACCCGGCAGCACCGGTCGCCTGACCTCGACGTTCATCCGGTCCACCGGCAGGTATCGGCTGAGGTGTTTACTGTTGACCATGGATTGGCTTACCCTGCCCGACGTCGCGGAGCAGCTGCAGGTCCCCGTGACCCGAGTTCGACAGATGGTGCGTGAGCGCACGTTGCTGGCCAGGCGTGAGGACGGCGTCCTGCGGATCCCGGCGGAGTTCATCCAGGACGGCGCGGTGGTCAAGGGGCTGACCGGGCTGCTCACGCTGCTCGCCGACGTCGGTTTCGACGATGACGAGGCGCTGGAGTGGCTGTTCCGGGAGGACCCGAGCCTGCCGGGCACCCCGGTGCGGGCGCTGAACGAGAACCGTGGCAAGGAGGTCAAACGCCGCGCCCAGGCGCTGGCGTACTGACCCACGGCCCGGATCTGACCGATCCGGGCCGTGGGGCCGGTGGCGCTCCCGTAGGGTCGGGTCATGGCCGACAGTCCGCCGCCCGCGCCGCCCTCCGCAGCCCGCGTCGTCGTCAACGGCGCGGCCCGGGACGTGCCCGCCGGCCAGCCGCTGCCGGAGCTGCTCGC
>NZ_JALKFU020001059.1 GCF_023242965.2 Frankia sp. AgKG'84/4 | reverse complement strand
CCCGACGTGTTCACCTGGCCGGCGGACGATCCCGCGCTGATCGGGTCGCGCTGCCAGCAGTGCGCGGCGGTGACCTTCCCGGAGCAGCCGTCGTGCCCGCGCTGCGGCTCGGTGGAGATGGCGCGCCACCTGCTGCCCCGCGAGGGGACGCTGTGGACCTGGACGACGCAGGAGTTCCTGCCCAAGGAGCCCTACGCCAGCGGCGAGACGCCGCAGACGTTCACTCCGTTCGCGGTCGGCCTCGTCCAGCTCGGCGACGAGGTGCGCGTCGAGGGCCGCCTCACCGTGGCCGACCCGACGCGGATCAGCTTCGGCATGCGGCTGCGGCTGGTGATCTTCCCGTTCCGCACCGACGAGGACGGCACCCAGGTGATGTCGTACGCCTTCGAGCCCGTCGAGCCCGTTGAAGGGAACCGCTGAGATGACCGACGTCGCGATCATCGGGGTGGGTATCCACCCGTTCGGACGCTTCGGCGACAAGTCGGCGATCCAGATGGGCGCCGAGGCGATCCGCGCCGCGCTCGCCGACGCCGGCGTCGAGTGGAAGCAGATCCAGTTCGCCTTCGGCGGCAGCCGCGAGGTCGACAACCCCGACGCCGTCGTCGGCCTGCTCGGCCTGACCGGCATCCCCTTCATGGACGTCTACAACGGCTGCGCGACCGCCGCCACGGCCATCGAACTGACCGCCGACGCCATCCGCGCCGGCAAGTACGACCTCGGCGTCGCGGTCGGCATGGACAAGCACAGCCACGGCGCCTTCACCGCCGACCCGGTGCACTACAGCGCGCCCAGCTGGTACGGCGACATCGGCCACTTCCTGACCACCAAGTTCTTCGGCATGAAGATCAATCGCTACCTGCACGACCACGGGATCTCCCACCAGACCCTCGCCCGGGTCGCCGCGAAGAACTACCGCAACGGCGGGCTGAACCCCAACGCGTTCCGCCGCAAGCCGCTCACCGAACAGCAGATCCTCGACTCGAAGATGCTCAACTACCCGCTGACGAACTACATGTTCTGCAGCCCCGACGAAGGCGCCGCCGCGGTCGTGCTCTGCCGCGCCGACCTCGCCCACCGCTACACCAGCCACCCCATCTACCTGCGGGCCACCGCGCTGCGCACCCGCACCTACGGCACGCACGAGGTGCACGCCACCTGGGCCGCCGTGGACCAGGCGCCGGCGCCGACGGTGTACGCGTCGCGGGCCGCCTACGAGGCCGCCGGCGTCGGGCCGGAGGACGTCGACGTCGTCCAGCTACAGGACACCGACGCGGGCGCCGAGATCATCCACATGGCGGAGAACGGCCTGTGCGCCGACGGCGAGCAGGAGAAGCTGCTCGCCGAAGGCGCCACCGAGATCGGCGGACGGCTGCCCGTCAACACCGACGGTGGCCTCATCGCCAACGGCGAGCCGATCGGCGCCTCCGGCCTGCGCCAGATCCACGAACTCGTCCTTCAGCTCCGCGGCCAGGCCGGCGAACGCCAGGTCCCCGGCACCCCACGCGTCGGCTACGCCCAGCTCTACGGCGCCCCCGGCACGGCCGGCGTCTCCATCATCACCACCTGACC
>NZ_JALKFU020001058.1 GCF_023242965.2 Frankia sp. AgKG'84/4 | reverse complement strand
GCGCAGCAGCACCGCGCCGAGACGGACCAGCTCGCCGTTGAGCGGCAGCCCGCTCAGGTGGGCGCCGACCACGGCGATGTCGACGTGGCCCGTGGAACCTGCCGGCCCGCCGTCGGCCGCCCCGGCGCCCCGACGGGCGGGTGCCGCACCGCGGGGGGTCGTGGGGCCCGAGCGGGCCAGGGGATGGCCCGTGGCGCCCAGGGACAGGCCCGCACGGGCATGGAACTCCGCAGCCACGTCCGCGAGAAAAGCGTCCCGCCCCGCCGGGGCGAGGAACGTGACACCGTGCGGGAGTCCGTCGGCGAAGCCGGCCGGGACCGCGACCGCGGCGAGGTCGAGCAGGTTCGCGAAGGTCGTGTAGTGACCAAGCTGGACGTTGCGCCCGATCGGATCGGCCAGCACCGCCTCCACCGGGAACGACGTGGGCACGGTGGGCAGGACCAGCACGTCGATCTCCGTCCACACCTCCTCGACCGTGCGGCGCAGCGAGCGCAGCCGGGACAGCCCGCGGAAGGCGTCCACCCCGCTGATCTCCGCGCCGGGGGCGAGCACGGCCCGGACGACCGGATGCGTCTGCTCCGGTCGGGCCAGCACGAACTCGCCCATCGAGGAGAACCGCTCGGCCAGCCAGGGTCCGCTGTAGAGCAGCGCGCCGGCGGCCAGGAACGGGGCGAGGTCGACCTCGATCGTCCGGTCCCCGCCCGCCCTGATCAGCTCCAGGCTTCGCGCGTGCACGGCGCGGGCCCCACGGTCCCCGAAGAACGTCAGGTCCTCCGGTCGGGCGGTGCCCACACGCAGTTCGCCCCGCCCTGGCCCGGACGGGCCTGGGCGCGGACCCGGCCCCGCGCCGAGTGGGTGGCCGGGTCCGACCAGGCTCTGGTGAGTCGGCGCCGGGCCCGGCCCCGCCTCGGCACCCGGCCCCGCCTCGGCACCCGGCGCCGACACGCGCGGCAGTCGGCGGGAGTACGGGTCGGCCGGGTCGTAGCCGTTCATGACGGACAGCACCAGCCGGGCGTCCGGCACGCTGAGCGCGAAGACGCTCAGGCAGTCCAGCGAGCGGCAGGCGGGGACCAGGCCACGGGTACTGACCAGGCCCCGGGACGGCTTCAGCCCGACGACGTTGCTCAGCGCCGCCGGCACCCGCCCCGAACCGGCGGTGTCGGTGCCGATCGCGAAGCTCACCAGCCCGACGGCGACCGCGACGCCGGAGCCGGAGCTGGAGCCGCCGGCGATCATCGAGGCGTCGAAGGGCGAGACGGGTGTGCCGTAGGGCGAGCGCGCGCCGGACAGCCCGGTGGCGAACTGGTCGAGGTTCGTCTTGCCGACACACACCGCACCGGCGGCGAGCAGCGCGGCCACGGCGGGCGCGTCCTCGGCCGGCTCGTAGCCGAACGCCGGGCAGCCCGCCGTGGTGGCCAGGCCCGCGACGTCGATGTTGTCCTTCACCGCGAACGGCAGCCCGAACAGTGCGGGCAGCTCCGCCCCGCCGTCCGGGTCCCGCTGGTCAGCCGGCGGCCCGAGCAGGGCGTCCCGTTCGGCGTCCAGCGCGGCCGCCCTCGCCAGGGCCTCCT
>NZ_JALKFU020000090.1 GCF_023242965.2 Frankia sp. AgKG'84/4 | reverse complement strand
GGGTTGGGCTGGGCGTCCTCGCCGCGGCCGCGGCCGTCGGCGTCGTGCTGCTCGCGGTCGCGCTAGGCCGACTCGGCGACCCGGCGGTAGACGGCCGCGGTCAGGTTCGCGGTGCGCGCCCAGGTGAAGGAGCGGGCGTGGCGGCGGCCGGCATCGGCGTCGCCGGGGGACTCGAGCAGGTCGATGATCGCTTCGGCGAGGTCGTCGGCGAAGGAGTTCCGATCCGCCTGCCGGACCAGGCGGACGGGACTGCCGCTGCGGGCGGCGGTCGCGACCGCGCTCCGGGCGGCACCGCCCGCTCCGGTGCCGGCCCCAGCACCCTCGGCGACGGCGAGGAGCTCCCCGACGACCTCCCGCACGGTCGGGATGTCGGCGGCGACGACTGGGATGCCGGCGGCCAGTGCCTCCAGGGGCGGTAGGCCGAAGCCCTCGTACCGGGACGGGAAACACAGCACGCTGGCACCCGCGACGGTGGCCCGCAGCCGGTCGGCATCGAGGTACCCGGCGGTCACCACGCTGCCCGCCGGCAGCCCGGCGAGGTCGAGGGTCGGTCCCCAGCCGGGCGGCCCGACGAGGACCAGCGGCGGCGCGCCGACCCTGGCGGCGTGCAACCGGCGGACGGCCTCCAGCAGGACCGGCAGGTTCTTGCGCGGTTCGACGGAGCCGACGAACAGCAGGTACCGCTCGGGCAGGCCGTGCTCGCGCCGCCAGGACGCCGTCGGCACGGCGGTGTCGAACCAGGCGTCGTCGACGCCGAGCGGGGTCGGGGTGACCAGCGCGGGGTCGAGCCGGTAGGCGCTGATCACCTCGTCGGCCACGGCCCGGCTCGGGGTGAGCACGGCGGACGCGCGCCGCAGCCCCCGGGGCACGAGGTCGCTGTACCGCGCCGACGCGGCGCTTACCGTGTCCGGGGTGCGCAGGTAGGACAGGTCATGGACGGTGACCACCCCGCGGGCCCGGCGCAGCGGCGGGAGCACGAAGTTGGTGCCGTGCACGACGTCCGCGGGCCCGGTCAGCCATTCGACCGGCGGATGTTCCCCGCGGATCCACGTCTCGTGCAGCAGTCGCGCCGGCGCCCGCCGGGCCGCCACCCGCACGCCCGGGGGCAGGCTGCCGGCGAGCTCGTCCAGCCCGCGCCAGGTGAACGCGGTCGCGGCCAGGTCCCATGACGCGCCCGTGCCACCACTGCCGTCCGTGCCGCTACTGCCGTCCGTGCCGCTACTGCCGTCCGTGCCGCTACTGCCGTCCGTGCCGCCACCGTCGGCGGCGAGGCGGGCGAGTCCGGCGAGCAGATGCTCGGTGTAGCGACCGACCCCGGTGCGCCGACCGAGCAGCGGGGTGCCGTCGAGCACGATCGTCGTCCGGCGCCTGCCCGCGGGCGGGCCGGCTCCTCGTGTCACATTCACCGGCTGGCCTCGCTCTCGGTCACGGCCGCGATCGGTTCAGGGCTGGTAGAGCCGGTGGCGCTGCGCGATAGCGAGCCACTGGCGGGCGAAGGCGGCGTCGGAGTAGGTGCCGGCCCGCTCGGTCGCCGCGGCGGCGAGGCGGCCGCGCAGGCCGTCCTCGGCGGCGAGGCGTCGGGTGAAGAACGCGACCTGGTCCGGGCCGGTCCAGCGGTAGCCGTCGATGCCGTGACGCACGATCTCCCGCTGCCCCGCCCGGTCGATGACGACGGGCACGCAGCCGCCGGCCATCGCCTCGACGGTCGTCATCCCGAAGTGTTCGGCGGTCCAGGGCCGGCGACGGTCGTCCTCGCCGTAGCCGGTCGCCGACCAGAACACCGAGCTGGTCGACAGCAGCCGTTCCACCTCGGCCCGCGGGGCGTTGGGGTGCAGGTGCACCGGCAGTCCCGCGCCGGCGGCCCGGACCTGCTCCAGGTAGGGCAGCTGGGAGTCCTCGCAGCCGCCGACGACGTGCATGCTCCAGCCGGGCAGCTCCCCGGCGCGGGACAGCTCACCGAACCACTGGACCATTTCGAGCTGCCGCTTGGCGTGCCCGAGGCCAGGCATGAAGAAGCGCCCCACGGTGATGACGGCCCGTTCGCGCACCGGCTCCGGATGCAGGCGGTCGACCTGGATCGGGGGGAACAGCACGTCGGCGTCCCGCTTCCACAACCGGCCGATCCAGCCGCGGGTGAACTGCGAGTTCGCCATGATCACGTCGTAGTCGTCGAGATGGCCGAGGTCGGCCGGGTCCCGCAACAGCCAGGGGAAGCGCAGCGGCAGGCGGGCGATCGGCCCCTCCCCGCCGTCGGTGACCCGTGGGCGACTCACCGCCACCCCGAGCTCCCGCACGTCCGCGGCACCCGGCGAGAACGCGTCGCTGACCAGGGTGAGTTCGGTGCCTTCGGCGGACGGCGGAAGCGGCACCTCGAACGGGGCGAAGTCCGGGCCGATCTCCAGCTTCGCGAGCACGTCGCCGGCGGCGTCGAGGACCCGCAGCGACGTGCTGACGGGCGCCCCGGGCCGGCCGATGTCGGCCCGCAGCGTGCGGCGCTCGCCGGGGCTCACGGCGAGGATCCCGTTGCCGTTCGTCCAGGTCCACTGGCGCCGGCGGCCGCCTTCCGGCGGGTACCAGCCCTGGCCGAAGCTCACCGCGGGACGTATCCCGCGCAGCAGCGGCCCGGCGGTGCGCACCGCGGCCTTGCGCCACGGCGCCATGTCGTGGTCGAACGGCGTCGGAAAGAAGCACAGGTACGCCGAGCGGCGGGATCGCGGCTCGATGCGGCTCATGTACGAACCGTTGACGAACAGGTCGTAGTCGGCGGAGCGCGCGGCGACGTCCTCCTCACCCCGGTCCGGCAGCCGCACGTAGCGGCAGCCGGACAGGTCGAGGCCGAGGTGGCTGCCGACCTGGTCGAGGTCGACTTCGGAGTGGCCGAGGATGTCGACGTCGGCGCCGTGCGCCGCCAGCACCTGGGCGATCATGCCGTTGTGGCGCTCACCGCCGCCCATGGAGTGCCAGAACCGGTTGTAGACCGCGGCCCGGACCCCGCGCGCCGGCCGCTCGGCCCGGTCCGTCTCGGTGCTCATCGCCCGACCAGCCAGCTCTGCAGGCTCGCCCGTCGTTCGGTGGCCGTGGCACCGATCTCGCGGCGGGCACGCAGCATGCCGGGCAGCAGCCGCAGGTAGGAGGCGATCACCCGGAGGCGTAGCAGCGTCGGACGCACCGCCGGCCGGCTGCGGGCCTGCCACGCCTGGCGCAGCGTGCGCACGGCGATGGACGCCGTCGTCACCGGGTAGCGCACCACCGCGGACAGCGCGACCAGCGCCGTCGCGTCCTTGGTGAGCATCAGCAGGCGATTGCGGTCGGTGTGGAACACGAACAGCGGCGACCACTCGACGCTCGACGCCGAGTGGATGTGCCGCAGCACCGCGCCCGGCACGTAGCGGATGGCCTGCCCGCGGGCCCGGATTCGCCAGGACAGGTCGGTGTCCTCGTAGTAAAGGAAGAACGCGTCGTCGAACCAGCCCAGCTCGTGGCCGAGGGAGGCGCGGATGGCCATCCCGTTGCCGCAGGCGGTGAAGACGTCCTCCGGCTGGTCGAACTGCCCGGTGTCGACCTGCTGGTAGCCGCGGTCGGCTCCGTAGCCGTCGACGAGCACGATCCCGCCGACGTTGTTGATCACGTCGACCCGGGGGGCCTCACCGCCGACGGTGACCGTCACGGTGGTCGACTCCGGTCCGACGGCGAGCTCCGCGCGGCCGCCGCCGGTGCCGGTGCTGGTCGGGCCGTCCCAGCTCAACGTGACCTGCTTGCGGGACTCCGCCGCCCAGGTGAACCCGAGGGTGACCGGTCCGCCGTCGGGGATCGGCACGCACAGCTCGCCCTCCCCGCGGGTCCAGAAGTAAGGGGACTTCGGCGGGCCCTCGGCGCCGTAGGTGAGCTTCTCCCAGAGGACCTCGCGCAGCGCCTCCCGCCCGTCGACGGTGACCGAGGAGACGCGGATGCCCAGTTCGCGGGAGTCGTGCGGGCCCGGGATGAAGGTCGGCGTGTGCAGTCGGATCCGCAGGAACCGCGGCAGGAACACGACCTTGCCGGTGGTGGCGCCCAGGTGCCGGCCGCCGGGTTCGGCGAACGGCGCCAGCAGCGCCGCGAGCCAGGTCGGCTCGGGGACCGCGTCGTTGTTCACCAGCACCGCGTACGGGGTGGTGACCTGACGAAGGGCCAGGTTGTTCCCGCCGGCGAAGCCGAGGTTGCGGTCCGACGCGACGACGCGCACCCATGGGTACCGCTCGGCGAGTAGTTCCCGGGAGCCGTCCGCCGACGCGTTGTCGACGACCCAGGTCTGGAAGGCGAAGCCGGTCTCCTGCTTGGCGATGCCGTCGAGGCAGGCGGGGAGGAGATGGGCGCCGTTCCAGTTGACGATCACGACGGTCGCGTACGGCCGCGCCGGTCCGTCGCCGGCACCCTTCGCCGCGACGTCAACGACCGCCGGGCCGGACGCCACCGCGCCGGCCACCGTCGGGTCGGGGGTCGCCACGTCGGCTGCCGCCACCGAGGTGTCCGGGGGGCGGCTCGCCGCCGGACCGGTTGTCCCCGCCTGCTCCGTCATCCCCGTAGCCTCGCCTCGTAGTCAACCTTGAGAAGCCCGTCCGCCTGCGATCCGTTGACGCCGAACAGCTCCTCGAAACGCCTGGTCGTCACCGGTGCGCCGGTGCTGGCATCCGAGACGTGCACCTTGACGGCGAACGCCCCGAGCAGCTCGGGCAGGTGCGGCACGGTGAAGTCGATGACGTGCCGGCCCGGCCCGACGCGGAACCCACCGGGCGGCGACTCCATCATCCAGATCGGCACCTCCTCCTGCCCCACGATGTAGGCGTGCAGGTAGACGTGCTCGGGCGCGCCCTCGGTGACGTCGAGTTCGACGCTCACGGTCAGCTGCTCGTCCGGGCCGTACTGCACCATCAGCGGGCCGCCGGGTTCCGCGGCGAAGGTCACCGAATGCGGGCGGACGGTGGCGAACTGCCAGTCCACCGGCCCTTCGGCGGGCAGGCTGCCGAGCTTCTGGCGCAGCAGCTTGGTGCCGACCGCCGGCTGCCCGTCGTAGATCAGCGTGCCGGACTCCAGGACGAGGACCCGGTCGCACATGTTCTCGATGAGGTCGAGGGAGTGCGTGACGAACAGGATCGTGCGTCCCTGCGCGCGGAACTCGGCGATCTTGGCCAGGCACTTGCGCTGGAACGCCTCGTCGCCGACCGCCAGCACCTCGTCGACGAGCAGCACGTCCGGGTCGACGTGCACGGCGACGGCGAAGCCGAGGCGGACGTACTGACCGGACGAGTAGTGCTTCACGTCATCGTCGATCTTGTGTCGCAGCTCGGCGAAGTCGACGATCGAGTCGAAGAGGCGGTCGATCTCCCGCTTGGACAGCCCGAGCAGGGAGGCGTTGAGGTAGACGTTGTCCCGGCCGGACAGCTCCCCGTTGAAGCCGGCGCCGAGCTCTAGCAGCGACGCGATCCGGCCCTGCACGGCCACGGTCCCGCTGGTCGGGCGCAGGATGCCGGCCAGCACCTTGAGCAGGGTGGACTTACCCGACCCGTTCGCGCCGGCGAGGCCCACCGTCTGGCCGCGCCCGATCGTCACGTCGATGTCCCGCAGCGCCCAGAAGTCCTCGCCGGCGGGCCCACCGCGACGCACGAACCGTTCCTTCAGGCTGGTGGCCCGGTTGTGGTATGAGACGAACCGCTTGCTGATCCCGGCGCCATTGATCACCACGGCCGTGTCCGGTACGGGTTCGACCGGGCCTGGGTGGGCCGGCGACCCGGCGGAGGCGACCCGGCCGGCCTGGGTCGGCGCGCCCGTCAGGGTGCCGGCACCGGCCACCGGGCCAGCCCCGATCGCCGGGGTCGTGCCGGTCGCCGGGCCAGCACCAACCGGGGCGGTGCCCGTCGAGGCGGCGGTGCCCGTCGAGGCGGTGGTGCCCGTCGAGGCGGCGGCGCCGGTGGAAGGACCCGCGCCGGTCGGGAAGGACGAGCCGCGCTGGTACGCGGACGAGTGTCGGGCCATTACAACTCCTTGCTGGCCGCCGGGGGCGTCCTGCCATGATCGCACCGCGCACTCGGCGGGCTGGCTCCTGGGCTCGTGGCCGGCCGGGGCTCTCCCGCGCGGGCCGCCTCAGCCTCGCTACAGGTCCTCGGCGAAGTCCGCCTGCATCGTGCGGAACACGTGCAACCCGAGCCACAGCAGGGCGAGTGAAATTCCGCCCGCCACGGCGAGATGTTCCAGGTAGAACGAGTACCCGCTGTGCGCGAGAACTGATTTCGCACCGGGTGAGCTGCCCGGCGGTGGATGATAGCCCGCGGGCAGGTGATAGATCGCCCGCTGGAAGGTGATGACCACCACGGCCATGGGGTTCAGCAGGTAGACCCAGGTCCATTCGTGCAGCTTGTCCTGGATGAGGCCGAAGGCGTACACCATCGGGTTCAGCCAGAACCAGGCCAGCAGCGCCACATCGAGCAGGTGGGCGGTGTCGCGGTAGCGCACGTTGAGCGCGCTGACCAGCAGCGACAGCGCCACTGTGAAGGTCAGCGCGACCGCCCCGGCAGGCAGGATCAGCAGCAGGTCGGGCCCGATCAACGGGTAACCGATGATCAGGATCACCGCGAACAGGACGACCAGCTGAAGCAGGAAGTGCACGGCGGCGAACCCGACTGCGGACAGCGGTAGGACGGCGAGCGGGAAACGTACCTTCTTGACCAGGTTCGCATTCGCCACGACCGCGCCGCACGCCGCGGACACACTCCCGGAGAACGCGTTCCAGATCAGCAGCCCGGACATCAGGTAGATGCCGAACCGGGGAATTCCCGACTTCAGCACGATCTGGAAAACGAAGGTGTAGACGACGAGCAGGAGCAGCGGGTTCGCCAGCGACCAGGCGAAGCCCAGTGACGAACCCTTGTACTTGACCTTCAGATCCTTGCGGACGAGATTGCGAAGCAGTTCCCAGCGCACTCTCGTCTGCGCGCGGCTGCGGTGGGCGAGCCGGTGCACGTCCTGGTTGGTTCCCGGTTCCAGGCCGGTCCCCGGCTGCCCCGTCATCGAGCCTCCTGCCGGCAGCGCGGCGTCAGCCAGTTGTGGTGACACGGCCGGTCCCTCCGGGCCCCGGGAGGTCAGAGCGCCGCTCCCGGGCATGGTGTGGCTGGAGCTGCACCTGTCCGCTCCTCACTCGAGACGAATCCTCACACGACATCACACAGAGATCCGACAGTACCGAGACCTGTCGCCGGCCGGCGCGGGCCAGGCCGGGGCCGCAACGTCGGCCTCCGGCTTCGAGGTCACCTACCGTGACGTCCACGGGCTGGGTGACCGGCGCCGGGATGATCCGACGCTCGATGAACTGCCAAAAGCCCGATGCCGGCCGGGTCGATTCTCGTCAGAATCGTGACGGTACCGCGCCTGCGGCGGGTGGGTGACGCCGCCTCTCCCGCACCTCGGCGGATCCGTCAACCCGGTTCGGCTGGGTGAGCACGCCCGGTCCGGTGGCTGGCGTTGGCGGCGGGGTTCATAGAATCGACCCGTCCATCTGGCTTCGGCCGGCCGACGCGGCGGGGGTGATTCCCGGCGTTTCGCGAGCCGTCGGGGCCGACCCGCCGGAGGCGGCCGTCCACGGCCGCATGGAGAGGACGGCCGTGTTCACCGACGTCCGACTACGCGAAGTGTGGTCGCATCTGGAGTCGGGCGGGGCACAGGCCCTGACTCTCGACGTGTTCGACACCCTGCTGTGGCGCATGGTCCCCGAGCCCGCCCACGCGTTCGTGCTGCTGGGGCACCGGCTCGCCGACGCGGGGCATCTGCCCTCGAGCGTCTCGCCCGGCGAGTTCGCCCGGCTGCGCGCGCACGCCGAGCATGTGGCCCGGCTGCGGGCGCAGGCCAGCCGCGGCACCCACGAGGTGCGTCTCGACGAGATCTGGCAGGTGCTGCTGCCGGCGCTGCCGGGCACCGCCGGGGTGCAGGACCTGGTCGACGCCGAGGTCGCGGTCGAGCGCGAGCTGTGCCGGGCGGACCTCGCCGTGGCCGAACTCGCCGAGCTCGCCATGACCAAGCTCGGCCTGCCCGTGTACCTGCTGTCGGACACGTACTTCTCCGCCAGCCAGCTCGAGCGGCTGCTGAACCGGCCCGAGCTCGCCGGCATCACCTTCACCCGGATCTTCACCTCGTCCGACGCCGGGACGTCCAAGAGCGACGGACTGTTCCAGCACATGCTCGCCGCGTCCAACCTCCAGCCCTCCCGGGTGGTTCATCTCGGCGACCATCCCGTCGCCGACGTCGAGGGTGCCCGCGAGCACGGGCTCGTCGCCATCCACTATCCGAAGTACGCCGGTTCCCTACGTCGCACTCTCGACCTCGAAGGGCTGCGTGGCGAACCCGGGGACGACATTCCGATCGACCCCGTTGACGGCGACTACGGCATGACCGCGCTGCGGGCGCGTTCCCTGCACCGGGCCGACGCCCTCGCGGTGCCGGCCGGGCTGCGCCGCTACTGGGAGACCGGGGCGACCGTGTTCGGCCCGGTGTTCACCGGTTTCGCCGAGTGGGCGGTGGAGCGGGCCCGGCACTTCGGCGCCGACCACATTCACTGTCTGATGCGCGAGGGTGACTTCCTGTCCCGCCTGCTCGTCGATCCCGGCGAGGACGTCGGGATCACGGTGTCCACCCTGTGGGCGTCCCGGCAGGTGTGTGCCCTCTCGAACGTGTTCGAGGGCAGCCCGGAGGAACTGCGCGGCTTCCTGGTCCGTCGGCACGCGCCGAGCGTCGGCCAGCTGCTGCGTCAGCTCGGCGTCCGGCTCGACAACATCGCCGGTATCTCGGCCATGGCCGACCGCCGGCTCGACGTGCCCGGCCTGCTCGACGACACCCTCGAGGCGCTCTGCTCCGACGAGCGGATCCGCAGCGAGATCGTGCTGACCGCGACCCGGCTGCGCGAGCGTTACGTGAACTACCTCGACGGCCAGCTGCCCGAGACGGGCCGGATCGTGCTGCTCGACCTCGGCTGGGGCGGCACCATCCAGGCGCTGCTCACCCGCCTGCTCGCGTCCACCGGGCGCAAGGTGGAGGTCCTCGGCCTGTACCTGGCGACGAACCAGGCGGCGATGACCCACCGGCTCGCCGGGCTCGAGCTGGAGGGCTACGTGGCCTCGGGCGGACAGCCCGAGAACCTGGCGAACCAGCTCATGCGCAGCCCCGAGGTGCTCGAGCAGCTCTGCATGCCCGATGTCGGCTCGCTGATCTCGTTCGACGAGATGAGTAACCCGGTGCTCAGCATCGACCGCACGTCGCGCACCCAGGTGGCGCAGCGCGCGGCCGTGCAGGACGGCATCGTCGCCTTCCAGCGGGAGTGGCTGCGCTACCGCCGGTCGGAGACCCCGATGCCCTCGTTGGCCGCACCCGGCGCCCGCCGGGCGGGCCTGCGCACGCTGACCCGCTTCGTCGCCCGCCCGACGCCGGCCGAGGCCAGCGCGTTCGGTTCGTGGGCGCACGACGACAACTTCGGCTCCGACTCCTCCGAGGGCCTGCTGCCGCCGGAGCTCGTGCGGCGCATGCCTTACCTCACGCCGCTCGACATCGACCAGATCTCCATGCGGGAGCTGTACTGGCCGGCCGGCGTCGCCGGGGTCGCCAACCGGCCGCTCGCCGTGGTTGCCGGGCTGGCGGCGGCGGCTGGGGTGCCGGCCGAGGAGGTCTCGCCGGAGGCGGCGGCCGGCCCGGTCGAGGTCTACGTCGACACCGGCGCGGACTTCGTCAACGGGCAGAAGAAGTCCGTGGTCACCCGGTCGGCCCGCGACGGCCTGTCCCTCGTGCGGCTCAGCGTCGAGGCGGTCGGCGCCCGCCGGGTGCGCATCGATCCGGCCGGGCGACGCGGCCTGCTGCGGCTGGACTGGCTTACGCTGTCCTTCCACATCAACAACATCGCCGAGCCGTACAAGGTGACCATCACCTCGTTGGACGACCCGGCCCAGCAGCTCGCCCTCGTTGGCCTGCGCCTTCTCCAGCCGAATCTGCTGGAGATCGTCGGCGACGACCCCCAGTTCGTCTACACGATCGATCTGGCCTCGCAGCCACAGCTCGCCGGGGTCTACGCTCTCGATGTCGAAATGGCCTTCGGCTGGATGGGCATCCGGGGTGAGCCGCTGGCCCTGCCCGGTGCCGGCGCGGCCCGCGACGGGCTGCCCGTCCGGGCCGCCCGCAAGATCCGGCGCGAGCTGGGAGGACTGCGGTGAGCGATCAGGCCGACCCCGTCCCCCCCGCCTCCGAGGCGGCGCCGGAGACGGCTGCGCGCGGCCCGTTCGAGGTCCGCGGTGGGGATGGCCGCCCGCCCGGCGCGTCGATCGCCAGCCCGGACTTTGCCAGCCCGGACTTTGCCAGCCCGGACTTCGCCAGCCCGGACGACGACCCGTCGACCCGTGCCGCCGGCGCGCGGCCGTTCGCCGCCGCCGAGTCCGCCCCGTCCGCTGGCGTCCGGTCCGCCGGAGACCGGGTCGTGGAACACGACGACGAAGGCGAGGTCCGCGACAGCTTCGCCGAGCTCGCGGCGATCGCCGCGGCCGAGCTGGTCGGGATCGGCGCGGCCACCGGCGGGGACGGCGGGGTGGTCGGGACGACCGGGGCAACCGGCGCCGGCGTGCTTGTCCGCAAGGGCGATCATGCTGTGGAGGCGGTGGACGAGCGTGAGTCGACGCTCGCCCCACTGCTGCTGCACTCCCTCGCCGAGCTCCGCGAGATCTGGGTGCCGCTGATCGAGGCGTCCGGCGCCCGCAGCGTGGCCGAGATCGGCTCGGAGAGCGGCGTCACCACCTCGTTGCTCGTGGACCTGCTGCGGCGCGGCGGCGGCGGTCGCCTCGTCGTCGTCGACCCGAACCCGGGTGTCGAGCCGGCCGCCGGCGGCGGGCTGGACGTGCAGGTCATCCGCGGCTACAGCCCGCAGGCCCTCGATGGCCACGCGCCGACCGACGCGTACCTCATCGACGGCGACCACAACTACGCGACGGTGCGGGGCGAGCTGGCCGCGATCGCCGACGCGGTGGACCGGTTCGGCCGCTCCTACTTCCCGATGGTGATCCTGCACGACGTCGGCTGGCCCGCGGGCCGCCGCGACCAGTACTACGCCCCGGACCGGATCGCCGCGGACGACCGGCAGCCGCACTCGTGGGACGTCGGCGTGGAGATCGGTAACACCGGGGTGGTGCCCGGCGGCTTCCGCGGGATGGGGGCGTTCGCCTGGGCGCTGACCGAGGGCGGCCCCCGCAACGGGGTGCGCACAGCAGTCGAGGACTTCCTCGCCGAACAGCCTGAGCTGCGCTTCTTCACGGTCGCGCCGATCTTCGGGCTCGGCGTGCTGGTCGACCGGCGGGCTCCCTGGGCCCGCCGGGTGGCGGACCTGCTCACTCCGTGGGTGTCCA
The DNA here is from genome assembly GCF_023242965.2 of Frankia sp. AgKG'84/4. Lineage (GTDB taxonomy): Bacteria > Actinomycetota > Actinomycetes > Frankiales > Frankiaceae > Frankia. The sequence continues at coordinate 1,895 of NZ_JALKFU020000090.1, read as the reverse complement.
ACCGGCTGCTGTCCCGGTTGGAACGCAACCGCGTCGACCTCTACCTGCACGTGCTGCGGCTGCAGGACACCGCGGCGGCGGTCGCCCGCGCCCGGCAACGGCAGTGGTCCCGGCTGGACGACGAGCGTAGCCGGATGGCCGCGACTGAACTCGCGCACCTGCAGCGCGTCGCGGAGCTCGAGGAGGAACTCGCCAGGCTGCGCCGCGCCGAGGCGGAGCGCGCCGAGGCCGCCGGCGGCCGGCCCATCGGTGACGAGCGCACGCTCGTCCACGTGGCCCGGCTCGCGGGTTCGGCGCTGCGCTCGAGGTTGGGACCGGGCGGTCAGGAGAAGCTGTCGAGGGCGCAGACGCGGCTCGCGGACAGCGGCGCGGCCCTGCCCGTTCTGCGCCGCAGAGCGTCCCCGCCCGCTGCCGGCGCGGATCCGGGCGTGCGGCGGTAGCCACCGCTGGCGGCACCCCGCGGTGGTCCCCCGCCCCGGGGTGCCTCAGCACACCGGCTGATACGGGACGTCCGCGATGTACCGTCCCCACTCCGCCTCGCTGATCTGCTTCGACGGGTCCGCGCAGGCTGCGGCGATCAGGCTGGCGTCGTCGATCCGGCTGATCCGCACGGTGTAGTCGTCGCTCGCGGTGGCGATGCCGGAGCCATCCGGGGTCCAGGCCAGGGCCTGGATCCAGTCGCCGTGCCCGCTGATCGTCCCCACGGAGGCCGGCCGTCCGGAACCCGAGACGTCCCACAGGTGCACGGTCGTGTCCCAGCCGGCGGTGGCCAGCGTGCGACCGTCCGGACTGAACGCCAGGTCGAAGACCCACTTCTCGTCGGCCGGGAACGACGCGGCCGCCTGCGGCCGGGACGGGTCACTGATGTCCCAGAGCCGGGCCGTCCCGTCGTAGCTGCCGGTGGCGAGGCGCTGTCCGTCCGGGCTGAACGCCACGGCCCACACGTAGTCGGTGTGCGCGGTGATGGCCGCCAGCGGCCGCGGCCGGCGTGGGTCGGAGATGTCCCAGATCCTGGCCGTGCGGTCGGCGCTCGCGGTGGCCAGCAGCCGCCCGTTCGGGCTGAAGGCGACCTCGTTCACCCAGCTCGTGTGCCGGTCGAGCACGGACAGCGCGTGGGGATCGCGCGGGTCGCTGACGTCCCACAGCCGCGCGGTGTTGTCGTAGCCGGCGGTGGCCAGCGTCCGGCCGTCGGGGCTGAACGCGGCGTCCAGCACCCAGCCGTCATGCCCGAGGATCACCGAGAGCTGGACGGGGGCGCGGGGATTGCTGATGTCCCACAGGATCGCGGACCGGTCGTAGCTGACTGTGGCCAGCGTTCGCCCGTTGGGGCTGAAGGCCGCGTCGAGGACCCACGACCGGTGCCCCCGCAGGGTCGAGACGAGCACCGGATGGTTCCGGTCGGCGATGTCCCAGAGCTGCACCGTGTTGTCGGCGCTGGCCGAGGCGAGCAGCCGGCCGTTCGGGCTGACGTCGACGCCGAGCGCCGAGGCGGTGTGCCCGCGCAGGATCGTGGCCGTGGTGGAGGAGAATGAGGTGCGCAGCGCGGCGCGGGACTCCCGTCCCGGGCGGATCCGGTAGGACGCCAAGGAGAGCCGGGCGGCCAGGTCGGCGTCGGAGTTGCGAACGGCCTCGGCGGCCAGGGCGACCCGCGCCGAAGTCTCCTGCTGGCTCGGCTGTCCGCTGCCGCCGGAGGTCAGGGCCAGCGGCACCAGGGCCGCGATGAGTAGAACCGCCAGGACGGGCGCCGCGATCAGCCCGACGCGGCGCCGGCTCCAGCCCCGGTGTGCCCCGGTCCTCGGATCGCTGGGCGTGGGGGAGCGTCCCCAGGCATCCGGTGCCGCGTCGGGGTCCGCCGCCGGGCCGTCGGGTGGCACCCCGGTGTCGACGCGCTGGCC
>NZ_JALKFU020001057.1 GCF_023242965.2 Frankia sp. AgKG'84/4 | reverse complement strand
GCCGCGGCGCGGTCGGCGGCCTGCACCGCCCGGCGCCAGTCCCCGGCGTCGGCGGCCGACTGGGCCTGCTCGCAGTCCCGCTCGAACAACCGAAGATCGATGTCGGCGGCCGGCACGTCGGCGAGGTAGCCGGGGTTGCGCCGCACGATCGGCGAGGTGGCGTTCGCGTCGTCGCGCAGCAGCCGGCGCAGGTTGGAGATGTGGGCGTGCAGGCTGGACAGCATGCTCGGCGGATGCTCGTCACCCCAGGTCGCGTCGGCCAGCCGGTCGATGGAGACCACCCGGGGGGCAGCCAGCAGCAGCACGGCGAGCACCGCGCGCTGCTTCGGCCCACCGAGCGGCACGGGCTGGCCGTCCCGGCGGACCTCGATCGGCCCGAACAGCCGGTAGAGGGACATGCGTTTCATCATGCCGCCGCGCGGCTGGTCCCAGAACGGTTCGGTGGTGGCCGGCGCCGCCGCGACGCCGCCGGCCACCACGTCCATGATCATGCCCGTGACCTGCCCGTTCGCCGTTCAGGACTGGACGAGGCCGGCGGCCGCCCGGATCGGCCGAGCGGCGGCCATCCGGGCGTTCGGGTCATAGCTCGCGGTGAGCGTCGCGAGCCGGGCGAGCGTCGCCGGGTCGTACTTGCCAGCGACGATCACCGGGTCGGCGCTGACGCCGAAGTTCGGCGTCGACAGCCCGCCCGACCAGGGCTCCATCGCCGCCAGCAGCGCCGCGGCGTCGGCCGCAGTGGATTCGACCACCGGCGGCGCGGCCAACCCGATCGTCAGCAGCGAGTACGCGGCGTCCCGGTGACAGACGGCGCTCGGGTGCTGGGGTTCGCGGGCGAGCGCGCCGCCGAGCAGCCGCAGTTCGACGATGACCTGCGGGCTGGACGCGTCCGGTCCGGCGAACCGCAGCAGAGTCGTGACGGCCGTGTCCGGCAGCTCCCGCAGCAGCACCGCCCGCTCGTGGACCGGCATCGGGTCGACCGGGTCGGCGTGGATCATGCCGAGGGCGGGGAAGGGCAGCTCCCCCAGCCCACCAAAGATCACCGGCGCCAGGTCGCGCAGGGGCGCGGCGACCCGCTCCCCCTCGGCCGGATCGCCGACCCAGGCGAAGCGCACCGCGACGGTGCATCGCCCGGCCAGCGGCGGCGGCACGCTGGGCAGCGGCGGCAGCCGCAGGATCGCCAGTGACGTCGATGCCTGCTCCGCCAGCCCGGTCGACCAGGTCTTCCAGGCCGACAGCAGGCGGTCCGCCGCGGCACCGTCGAAGTACAGGCAGCCGCCGTAGATCGTGTCGAGCTCGATCAGCTCGAACTCGACCGCGGTGACGATCCCCAGCGCGCCCTTGCCGCCCCGCAGCCCCCAGAACAGCGCCGGGTTCTCGGTGGGCGTGACGCGGCGCGGCTCGCCGTCGCCGGTGACGACGTCGAAGGCGGTCACACGATCGCTTCCGTAGCCGAAGGTCCGGGCGACCGGCGACAGGCCGCCGCCGGTGAGGTAGCCGACCACCCCGACGTGCGGGGCGGAGCCGGCGAGCGCGCCGAGGCCGAACTCGCCGGCCGCGTCGAGCACCTGCTGCC
>NZ_JALKFU020001056.1 GCF_023242965.2 Frankia sp. AgKG'84/4 | reverse complement strand
GGCGTGGAGGGCCGCGCCGGCACCGAGGAACACCGAGGCCGCCGAGCCGGCCAGCACGAACGCCTGCAGGCCGAGCGGGCGGGTGAGGACATCGAGGTGGTCGGCGGCGACGGCCCTGGGCGCGAACACCCGGTGCAGCCGGTCGGAGTCGTACTCGCCGACGAGACCGCTGTCGGACACCCGGGCGGCGTGCACGACGGCGGTCAGCGGGTGCCGCGGCCCGATGGCGGCCAGCATCTCCGCCACCGCCGACCGGTCAGCGACATCGCACGCCACCGCCGTCACCGCGGCGCCGCCTGCGGCCAGTTCGGTCAGGAGGGCGGCGGCGTCCCCGCCGGCATTGCCGCGACGGCTCGCCAGAACCAGATGCCGAACTCCGTGCCGGGACACGAGATGGCGGGCAATCGCGGCACCGAGGGTGCCGGTCGCGCCGGTGACCAGCACGGTGCCATCCGGGTCAAGGGCGGGGCCGTCCGGGTCGAGGGCGGACTCCTCGACCCGGACCAGCCGGGGGACGAACAGAGCGCCGGCACGGACCGCGAGTTGCGGCTCGCCCGCGGCAAGGGCCGCGCCCACCGTTCGCTCCAGGCCACCGGATCCACCGGATCCACCGGATCCACCGGATCCATCGGGTCCATCGGGTCCATCGGGTCCATCGGGTCCATCGGATGGGTCCGCATCGGTGGACGGGTCGCTGGCCGGGTCCGTGTCGATCAGGACGAGCCGCAGGGGGTGTTCGGCCTGTGCCGCCCGAACGAGGCCCCAGACGGCGGCGCCGGCGCGGTCGATCACCGTGGCGTCGCCGCCCGCCGGGACGGCGCCCTGGGTCACGACGACGAGGCGGGCGTCCTCCGGGGCGGTAGCAAGCCAGGTCTGCACCGCGGCGAGGACGTCGGCGGCCAGAGCGGCCGCGCTGGCACCGCCGTCGGCGGCGGGCCCGACCGCCGAGGAACGGGCGGCGCACCGGGCTGGTAACACGACAACGCCGGGAGCCTCGACCCGGGTGGCGAGCTCGGCGATGTCACCGGTGGTCCGGGCGAGGCTCACCGCTGGCGCCGGGTCGGCGGGGGCCACCGACGGGATCGGCGACCAGGCGACCTCCAGCAGATCCTCGTGGCCCGTGCGCCCGACGTCGCCGGCCGCCAACGGTCGGAAGGTGAGCGTCGCGACGCTCAGCACGAGCTCTCCCGCCGGGTCGGTCACGGTCAGCTGGGTCGCGTCCGCTCCGGCGGGCTCGGCCCGGACCCGCAGGCGGGTGGCACCGGCGGAGTGGAGGATGACGCCGCCCCAGTGGGCGGGATGCTCGACGTCGTCTTCCCCGCCGGTACGGACGGCCCGCGTCACGGCGTCGAGCAGAGCCGGGTGGATGCCGTAGCCGCCGGCCCCTTCCCGCTGTTCCTCGGACAGCTCGACCTCGGCGAAGAGGTGTTCCCCGCGTCGCCAGAGCGCCGGGCCGCCCGGCGCGGACGCGGTCGGCTCGGCGCCGGGTGGCGGCCAGGTCGCCGGATCCGCCGGTCGGTCGCTGTCGGAAAGGGCCGGGTCGCCGTCCGTCGGGTTGTCCAGAAGGCCGGAGG
>NZ_JALKFU020001055.1 GCF_023242965.2 Frankia sp. AgKG'84/4 | reverse complement strand
GCTTCGGCTCGGGGCGCACCGGCGCGCCGGGCAGCACCGCGGTGGGCAGCGCGCGGGCGGCCGACTCCGGCAGGGCGTTCTCCCGCAGCAGTAGGACGTGCGGCGCGGACTGTTCCACGACCGCGTCCGAGGCGGTGCCGACCAGGCCAGGGCGGCCCGGGTAGAGGAGGCGCACGGCCTCGTTCAGGTCGAAGGGAGGCGGACGTTCGGGGTCGATCTCGGCCCGCAGCAGCCGCCGGCTGCGCCGACGCCGGCCCGTGGGTTCGTCCCAGTCCTCGACGACCCGCCAGGCGGTCGGCACGGCGCAGTCGTCCGCCGCCTCCAGCGTCGCCCGGTCCGCGGTCAGCGCCGCGAAGTACGTCCACCAGGCCGGCTTGTTCTCCCGCCGGTGATAACCGACCGCGGCGGCGAGCAGCGCCCGGGTCCGCTGGTCGGCGTTCCACTCGGCCGGGTCGGCGGGCAGGCCCTCGACCAGGGCGTCGACGGCCGCGTCGGGGTCGTCGTCGGCCAGGGTGGGCTGCTCGCCCGCGGTCTCGTCCGCCGCCGCGCCAGTGCCGTCCGGCGCCGGGATGCCCTGCGCCCGGCGCAGGTCGAGCAGCCAGCGGTGCAGCCGGTGCGTCGACTCGCAGTCCACCCGGTTGTACGCGGCGATCTCGGCGAGCAGACCCTCGGCCTGCGCCGACTCCCCCGCCGCCCGGTGTTCCAGAAAGGACTCGTAGGCCACGATGCTGTCGGCGGCGTTCGTCACCGCCGCCGTGCGCGCGCCCGGGTGGAACAGCGGCTCCAGATACTTGATCGAGTAGGACGGCTGGGAGATCCGCAGGCTGCGGCGGACCACGGTGTAGAGGTCCACGAGCCGGTTGCCGGCGAGCAGCTCGTCGATGTCGCGCTCCCGCGTGCCGTGGCGGGCCGCCAGGCGCCGCAGCGCGTTCGGTTCGTACGGCGCGTAGTGAAAGATGTGCGCGCCGGGGTGGGCGCGCAGCCGGGCCGTCGCCCAGTCGACGAAGTCCTCGAAGGCGCGCCGCTCGCCGGCCCGGTCATGGGCCCAGAAGGCGCGGAAGTCCTCGGCCGCGGGCGCCGGTTCGACCGGCGGCGCCGGGATCTCGTCCCCGCCGGTGCCGGCGAGCCCGTTCAGGGGCGGGGTCAGCGTGACCGCGCCAAAGAGATATTCGAGCCCCGCCGCGTCCAATGCGTACGGATCACCTTCCATGTCGAAGTAGACGTCGGCGTGATCCGCCGCCGGCAGCATCGCCAGCGCGCCCGGATCCACCATCCGCACGCTCACCGTCCCGAGTGGATCGTCCGCGCTGCGCGTCGCGTCCTGCGCCGCCTGTAGTTCGGCCTGCAGGCGCAGGCCCGAGAACGCGACCGCGGACATCGCCGGCGGCCGGGACTCCTCGGGCGCGGCGGCGAGTTCCTCGACCGAGGTGATGCCCGCGCGGCGCAGGATCCGGCGCTGGTCCGCGCGCAGACCCGCGACCAGCGACAGGTCTCGCGCGTCGGCCCGCCCGCGGGCGCAGTGCTCGGCGAAGGCGCAGCTCGCGCACTCCGGACGAGGTTGGGCCCAGGACGTTCCCGGCAC
>NZ_JALKFU020001054.1 GCF_023242965.2 Frankia sp. AgKG'84/4 | reverse complement strand
GTGCGGCGCCGGCGGCGGGCTCGCGCGGTCCCGCCGCCGCGCGCCTCGAGGTCGACGCCTACTACGACGTGTCCGTCCGGACGCCGGCGGGCCCGGTCCTGCTCAACCCGGGCATGGACCCGCTGACCATCGCCACGACGATCGAGGCGCCGGCCTCGGCGAGCGTCGGCGACCTCGCCGACATGATCGTCAACACCGTGCTCGGCGGGGTGCAGGGGATCATCCAGGCGATCCTCGACGATCCCGCCGCGCTCGTCGAGCTGACCGGCGCGATCGCGCTCGAACGGCTCTCCAGCAAGGCCGTCGGCGCGCTGATCTGCCGCGGCGCCGACGATGCCGCGCTTCGCCGGCAGTACAGCGAACGCCGCGCGGACAGTCCCGAGGACGCCAACACCGGCGAGACGGAGTTGGCCCGCGCGGCGGAGCTGACCGCGCGGACCGCCGAGGCTGCGACCGCGCAGGCGGCGGCCGCCTCGGCGGAGCTGGTCTTCGCCTCCGTCGCCGTCGCCGTCGGCTTCTTCGGTTCGCTGCTCTCCGCCATCACCCGGTTCTTCGGCGCGGAGTCCGACGAGGAGCGCGACGCGCGGCACAAGCGGGAACGCGCCGAGGCGCTGGGGGCCCAGGCCAGCGCCGCGGTCCGCGCCAAGCTGCGGGTCACCGAGCTCACTGTGACCGCGACCGCCGCGACCACCGTCCGGGCGAGCTGGCCGGACGTCCCCGGCGACCAGGTGAGCTACGAGCCCGAGGTTGTCCTCAGCGACGCGGACGGCGCGAACCGGGTCACCGTGCTGTCCCGCCCGCAGGGGCAGAGCGCCACCTCGATCGAGGTCACCGACCCCCGTCTGCGCCCCGGCCGGCGGGTGACGCTGCGGGTCACCGCCTCCATCCCCAAGCCGACGAACCCGTTCGACCGCTACGTCGGTGCCGTGGCCGCTGCGACCTACCTGATGCCTTCCTACGACCTGCGTGACCTCGGCGTCGAGCAGGTCGGCGCCGGGGTGTCGCTGTGGTGGCACGCGGGCGCGACGGCGCCCGGCGGCTGGCGGATCTCCCTCACCCCACGACCCCGACCCGTCGCGGACAGTACGGATGGCACGGACAGTACGGATGGCACGGACAGTACGGATGGCACGGACAGCACGGATGGCACGGATGGCACGGCTGGCACGGCTGGCGAGGCCGCGCCGCCGGTCGCCACGGCACCGGTCGTCGTGACGCTGCCAGGCGACGGGCCGACCGCGTGGTCGACCCCGGACAGCCTGCCGACCGAGACACCTGTCGAGATCACGGTCGCCGCCACCGGCACCGCCTACCCCATCGCGGCCCTCACCACGACCGTCACCCTGGTCGACAACGAGGCGCCCGCGGAGCTCCGGCTGTTCTTCGACGTGCCCGCGCACGCCGTCACCCTGTCCTGGCCGGACGCGCCGAGGTATCCCGACGGCGGCTACCGCGTCGAGCTGCTCGCCGCCGGCAGCGGCGCCGCGGGCACGAACACCGCGGCGCCGGCGGTCCTCGACGCGGCCACCGTGGTCGACCGGGAGCGGCGCGGCGACGCGACGTTCACCGACCCGCGTTTCACCC
>NZ_JALKFU020001053.1 GCF_023242965.2 Frankia sp. AgKG'84/4 | reverse complement strand
GCGCCCGGTCGACGTCGCGCGGCTGCGCGCGCACAACGACCGGGCTCTCGCCGCCGTGCTGGCGCGGGTGGACCTGATCCTCACCCCGACCACGCCCAACCGGCCGCACCCGCACACCGGGCCCGGCGAGGTCCGCAGCGTGAGCCTCACCTGGGCGATCAACCTCAGCGGGCATCCGGCGGTGAGCGTGCCCGCGGGTTTCACCGCGGACGGCGCCCCGGTGGGACTGCAGGTCATCGCCCGCCACGGTGAGGAGGAGCGGCTGCTCGCCATCGCCGTCGCGCTCGAGGAACTCGCGCCCTGGCCAATGCCGGACTGCGCGTGCTAGCGATCACGGGGGCGTGCCCGGCGGGGCGGCGGACTCAGGCGGGGCGGCGGGCGGAGGCGATGAGGTGGATGCCGTTGGACTCGCCCTCGCGCTCCGCGGCCAGCTCCACCTCGGTACGCACCAGGGTGGGGAAGCAGGAGACGTCCTCGGCCACGGCCCGCTTGACCGCCTCGGCGGAGAGCAGAGTGCGCGGGCGGATCCAGTCGACCTCGAACCCGGCGCTGGACAGCAGCGCGCTGAGCTCCTCCGGCCAGAAACAGCGGGTGATCGTGCCGTCTTCGGCGGTCACGAGCACGACGTCCGCGCGGGGCACATCGGACAGCTCCGCCCAGCGGTGCTGCTCGGCGAGGCGGGCGAGACCGAGCAGCAGCGAGTCGACGCAGAGCAGCAGCTGCCCGCCGGGGCGGAGCATGCTGTGGATCTCCTCCAGCGTCGTCTCGGTGGCCAGGCAGAACGACAGCGCACGGGCCTCCGCCAGCACGGCGTCGAAGGAACCGGGCAGGAACCAGTCCAGCGAGCGGGCGTCGCCGACGACCGGCAGCAGGGCGCCGGGGCCGCTCACCGGGTCACCCGAGGTCGGTTCGGCCACCACGCGCACCACCTGGTGGCCGGCAGTCACCATCTGGCGGGCGAACCGGGCCCGCGGGCCGGACACGTCCAGCACCCGGGACGGGCGCGTCGGCAACCATTCCCGGAGCTGGACGGACGCGACCTCCTCGTAGAAGGCCCAGTAGGGATCGTCGCTGTTTGCTGGAGCCTCGCAGACCAGCGTCTGCGCTCGTCCACGAGACGGACGCAGGTCGGCGTCGGGGCCAGGCGCCATGAACCTTTCCCATCGCTCAGGGGGCATTGATGCGAGGTACGTCACACACGCACGGGGGGAGTCTGACAGATTCCACCCACGGCCACGCCGTGTCCTTCCCTGTCGTGTCGGACCAATGCGCGCCGCCGCGACCTACCGGCGTCGAACGTGATGAGGACCACAACAGGACACATCGCCTCCCTTCGACCGCTGGTCCGTCGGTGCCGGTGGACGAGGCCCGCACTGCTGTGGACGGTGGAGCGCTGCGACTGGTTCCCGCGACCGGCGTTTCGACCGTGCTGTTCCTGCACGGCGCGGGCAGCGGGGTCGACACGCCGTTGTTCGACGCGCTGGCCGCCCGGTTGGCCGCGGGCGGCGTCCAGGTGGCACGCCTGGAGATGCCGTACCGGGTGGCCGGCCGCCGCGCCCCGGACCGGCCGGTCCGCCTCGATGC